>JAIRNM010000209.1 GCA_031258055.1 Bifidobacteriaceae bacterium | reverse complement strand
GTGACGGACAGGAGTGGACGGCGCCTGGCGGCACCGGATTCGGCGTCCGGACACTGGCCGCGTTAGTTGAACGGCTGGCCTGACAGCCATGAGCAGGGTCGAATTCGACGACCTGTGGGTCGTGGTGCCGACTTACAACGAAGGACGGGTCCTGGGCCAGACCTTGACTGAGTTGGTGGCCGTCTTCCCGCATGTCTGCGTTGTCGACGACGCCTCTTTGGACAACTCTGTCGAAATCGCCGAATCCTTCTTCGACCAGGGAGTTCGCGTTGTCGCGCAGCCTATAAACCTAGGTCAGGGGGCGGCCTTGCAGACCGGTTTCGAATACGCTTTGTCTGATCCCTTGATGGGCCGCCTGGTCACCTTCGACGCTGATGGCCAGCATCTAGTGGCCGATGCCGTCCGCTTGGCCCGCCGCCTAAGGGACGGTTTCGATGTGGTCCTAGGCTCGCGCTTCTTGGGCGCCGCCCCGCAGATGGGCCGGTTGAAGGGATTAGTGCTGAAGATAGCGGTCGCTTATACCAATCTTTCGACTGGCGTGCGCTTGACCGACACGCATAACGGCCTGCGAGCGCTGGGCCGCACGGCGGTGGCGGCTATGAAACTAACCCAGTCCGGGATGGCGCACGCCAGCGAGATCGTTGAGCGGATCAAAAGCGAGTCGCTTCGGTACACCGAGGAAGGCGTCGAAATCCGCTACTCGGATTATTCGCGTTCGAAGGGCCAGTCCCTTCTCAACGCCGTCAACATTGTGGTCGACCTGTTGGTGAGGTGAGAGTTCATGGCGATAAAGATTGTGTTGATCGCGGCCGTTGTATTGGTGGCGTTGGTTCTAGCCGGGGGGCATGGCGCACGCCGCTTGGCGCTGAGGCGGCTCGGTCTGGCCGCCTTCGCGGCGGTGGCGGTGGTTTCGATTCTGCTTCCAGACACCCTTACCTGGGTGGCGCAAAAAGTTGATGTCGGTCGCGGTACCGACCTGCTGCTCTACGCCTTGATTGTGGTGTTCTTCTCCTATCTGTCGACTCGTTATGTGCGCGATAGGCGCACCCTGCGCCAGGTGACGGCCTTGGCGCGGCGGGTGGCGCTGATTGAAGCACCAGCGCCCCGCCCCGTGATTGGCCTTGGCCACAGCGGCGCCGACGGAGTTGACAACGCTGTCTGCGAGGACGGAGTTGAGCGGAATGATGGGGGCGATGGTCCAGCCTAGAGACGCCGACAGCCGCTCATTGGGTGCGGGGGCGTTTGACCGCTAGCAGCAGGCCGTCACCGGCGGCGTTCAGCGCCACTGTCAAGTCTTCGCGTTCGCGCAACTCACGGCCGACTTCGCGGACAGTGACAGTGACTGGATCGCGGCGGGCCGGATCCGGCACACGGCCGTCAGCCAGGGCCCCGTCGATGGCGAGCACTCCGCCTGGGCGCAGAAGCCTAACCGCGTCCGCTAGGCGGTCGCCAAAGTCGAGTTTGTTGCCGCCTAGCAACACCAGGTCGTAGGCGCCGTCGGCGAGCCGGGGCAGTACTTCGGCCGGACGGGAGTTGATTAGGCGCACTTGGCTGAGCGGGATGCCAGCTTCCATCAGAGCTTCGCGGGCGGCGTGCTGGTGTTCGGCTTCGACATCGACTGATGTGACGATTCCTCCCGGCGGCATGGCGCTGAGTAGGTGGATGATCGCCACCCCGGCGCTGGTGCCGATCTCGACCGCCGCTCCTGCCTTGAGCGCTCCGGCGATCACGCCCAACAGCGCTCCGGCGCCAGGCGAGGGCGTGGACACGCCCAACTCGTGGGCTCTGGAACGGGCATGGGTCAACGCTTCGGATTCGGGGATAAAGTCTTCGGCGAAAACCCAGTTCGCCACATAGTCCACGCCGCCAGCCATAAAAAGATGGTATCGGACCAGGCTCGCGGCGCTTGCCCTGGGTGTCAACCGCCCGCGCCAACCGCCCACGTCAACCGACGCGAAGGCGGAGCCTGGAGGAAGCTGGAATGGCGGCACGGGCCGCGCGGACGAACTGTGATGTCGCTCACATTTCGCCTTTGAACAGCCTTTCCGCCTTTTCGGGCGACTAGCATGGTCAGAGTACAGGCCCCGACCGGACGCCGACGGACCGCCACCCCCGATTCGAGGTTCGGATGCTCGCAGCAACCGTAGTAACCGCCGAAGCGGCACCGCTAGCCGCCATCGGCGCTACGGACGTGCGCCCTCCAGCGACTTGGGAAGGCATCGCCGAGGAGTATTACCCGTTCGTCTACCGTTTGGCCTGGCGCCTGACTGGTAACACGCCCGATGCCGAAGACTTAACGCAGGAGACTTTCATCCGCGTGTTCCGCGGCTTAGACAGCTACAAACCAGATGGTAGCTTTGAAGGTTGGCTGCGGCGGATCACGACCAACCTGTTCCTTGACGCTAAGCGGCGCGAGTCGCGGCTGCGGTTTGAGGCGCTAGATGACGAAGCGGGTGAAGTGGCCGACCCAGTGGCCGCTCAGGAGGACTTGGTCGCCACCCTCAGTTTGGGAGAAGCACTGGGCGAAGCGCTCGCGGGGCTGAGCCCTGATATGCGTCGGGCCCTTGTGATGTGTGACGTGGAGGGCCGGAGTTATCAGGAAATCGCGGACGTGCTGGGCGTGCGGTTGGGGACGGTGCGCTCGCGTTTGCACCGGGCGCGCGCCCAAGCTCGGAACGCGATGGCCGAAGCGACTGGCTGAGGGTGTGTTATTCGCGCTCCCGTGAACACCGCGCTGACCAGCCATATTACGAAAAACGTCAAGATTAGGTCAATAGTCAGCCACATCTTGGCTGTTTTGCCTTAGAATTCCCCCATGGCGCGCATTCAATTGGCAGAAGATGACTCGGCCATTGCCGATCCTTTAGCACGGGCTCTCACCCGCGAAGGTTACGACGTAACTGTCTATGACACTGGTCAAGCGGTGCTTGACGCTCCCGAAGGAGCCGATCTGGTGATCCTGGACCTTGGCCTGCCGGATATGGACGGTTTAGACGTGGCGCGCGCTCTGCGCAGCCAAGGGCCGCTGCCGCCAATCCTCATTTTGACGGCGCGGGCGGATGAAGTCGACCTCGTGGTGGGCTTGGACGCGGGCGCTGATGACTACGTCACCAAGCCGTTCCGGCTGGCTGAGTTGCTGGCGCGGGTCCGAGCCCTGCTGCGCCGTTCCGGGGCGGAGACCCACTCTGGCGACGACCTGCGAGCTCAAGACGTGCGTGTTGAACTAGCGGCCCACCGTGCTTTCCACGGTGAACGTGAATTGCACCTGACCGCCAAGGAATTCGACTTGTTGAAGGCCCTAGTCAGAGACGGCGGTTCCGTGGTCAGCCGGGAGGCCCTGATGCGTGAGGTTTGGGGTTCGGAGCCGTCGGCTGGTTCGACCAAGACCCTTGATATGCATGTGTCCTGGCTCAGACGGAAACTGGGCGATGACGCCACCTCGCCCCGCTACATCACCACGATTCGCGGTATGGGCTTCCGTTTCGAGACCGCCAGTTGAACTCGCTAAGCCGGTTGGATCAGTTGAACCAGGCAAGCCCGGTTATTATCCAAAGCTGAGGAGAATTGCGTAGGCGGTTAATGCTCGCCACCATCATGGCGGTGGCCGTGGCGGTGATTCTCTTGGGCGCGCCACTGACTGTCTTCGCCGCCCAACTGGGCAAGTCGGAAGCCAAAGCGGAGGTTCAACGCCGAGCCGACTCGCTGGCCGCCGCCCTCGACAGCTACCAGTCGGTCAACCTGCCGGTCACTCAAGCGATGATCGACTCGTCGTTGAGCCGTTCTTCCCGCCAGTTGCCGGTCCACATCGACGTGGAGCTGCAGGACGGCATAAAAATGTCCGCGGGCGAGCCGATTGATGGGCCGTCGGTGGAACTGATCGCTTCCGAACTGACGGCCAGCGATGTCCGTTTTCAGGTTTCGTGGTGGGCGCTTCAGCTCCGTTCATTGCCCTATATCGGGTTGGTGGTGACCGCCTGCCTGGTGGCCATGTCGGTGGCGGCGGCTTTCGCGTCTTGGCAGGCCCGGCGGTTGTCAGCGCCGATGGTCTACTTGGCGGCGACAGCCGAACAACTCGGTTCGGGTCAGCTTAGGATCAGGCCGCCCAAAGCTGGAATCGAAGAAATCGACTT
>JAIRNM010000078.1 GCA_031258055.1 Bifidobacteriaceae bacterium | reverse complement strand
ACGACGCTCTTCCGATCTGCCAACCGCCGTTCCAGTTCCTCCCAGGCCGGGGGCATCAAGAAGATTTGCAGCGCCCCCGGCATGGATTGGCGGACTTGGCGCGCACCGGCCAGATCAATCTCCAGCAGGGCGGGCCTGCCTTGGCCGAGAGCGTCCTCGACGGCCTCGCGCGGGGTGCCGTAAAGATTCCCCCCGTATTCGGCCCACTCAAGCATCTCCCCCGCCGCCACGGCCGACTCGAACTCCGGGCGCGACAGGAAAAAATAGTTCCGCCCGTGAACCTCGCCTGGCCGGGGCGGCCGGGTGGTCGCGGAAACCGACAGATAGACCGACGGATAGCGCCCGGCAATGAGGGCCGCAACCGTGCCTTTCCCGACCCCTGAAGGGCCAGCTAGAACAGTCAGGCGCGCTGGCGACCAAACCACCGATCAGCCGAAACGCTCGATCAACTGTTCCCGTTGATGCGGCCCGAGGCCCTTGATCCGACGAGACTCAGAGATATGAATCTCGCTCATTATGGCCTTGGCCTTGACCTTGCCCACACCGGGCAAGGCCTCAAGCAAAGCCGAAACCTTGATCTTGCCGACGATTTCATCTTCTTGGCCGATAGCGATCACTTCGCTCAGCGACGCTTCGGACGACTTGAGGCGGTTCTTCACCTCGGCTCGAGCTTGCCGGGCCTCAGCCGCTCTCTTCAGGGCCTGAGCCCGCTGTTCCGGAGTCAATGGAGGTAGGGCCATTACTATTCCACCTTTTGCGATCGTTACCACTTTGGACAGTCACAATCTAACCCTTGACCTGCAATGATGCAACGGCTTTCGGCTTAGATTCCAAGAAAACTTAGATTTGCCGCGGAATGGCGGATGGCCGCGACCACTCTTTCCGGGTCCGGCCCCGCCCCAGCGATGGTCCGCGCGGAGGTCACCAGGACCAAATCCCTCGCCCGCCCAAACAGCCGCCCCAGGTCCTCCACCTGGCCCCCTTGCGCCCCTAGGCCGGGAGCCAGAATTGGCCCATTCACCTGCGTTATTAGTTGGGCTCCCTTTGGCGGCAGGGACCCTACGGTAGCGCCGATGACCACACCGACGGAGCCCATCGGAGCCGCCCCCGCGTTCGTTTCGGCGACGTCCCGGATGACCGATTCACCCACCCCTAAACCGCTCGCGGTGACCGCTCGTTGAATCGCGGTCCCTTCCGGATTGGAAGTGAAAGCGAGAACAAAAACGCCACGCCCGGTGCGCCCAGCCAGTTCCAGGGCGGGGCGCAAGGCGCCGAAACCAAGGTACGGGCTCAAGGTGACGGCATCGGCCGCCAGAGGCGAACCGTCCGCCAAGTAGGCCTCCGCGTAACCGCGCATGGTCGAGCCGATGTCCCCCCGCTTGACGTCGAGCACCGTCAACATGTCCACTTCGGCCCCGTAAGCCAAGACCTTTTCGAGGGCGCCGATGCCGCCGGAACCATGTCGTTCGAACAGGGCCGACTGCGGTTTGACCGCCGCCGCCCCGCCGGCCTGGGCCGCGTCGATAAGACTGCGCCCAAAGAAGACAAGGTTCTCGGGCGTGTCGGCAAGGCCCCAATCGGCCAGTATCGACGGGTGCGGGTCTATGCCAACGCAAAGATGGCTACAAGCCGCCATCTTGGTGTGTAACCTCAGCCCAAATGGCTCCATTATCGCGCCCCCTTCTTCGGTGCTTGTGGCTTGCCTGACTGCCCAGCCAGAGCCGGTGACTGCCTTCCGGGCTGGATCGGTTCAACGCTAAGCGGGCCGCCCAGTTGGGCCTCGACCGCCTGGACAGCCGCCGCCAGCTGTTGGGTGGTGGTCACAATCGGCCGGTCCATGGCTGTGATAGCGGCCCGTATCTCATAGCCGTCCCTCCTCGACCCGGCGCCAGACGGCGTGTTGACCACCATGTCGACTTCCCCGGCGTTGATGAGGTCCACGACTGTCCGCCCGCCGGGGCCTTCTGAGACTTTGCGGACTTCCCGGCAACGAATCGAATTGCGCCGCAAGACCGAGGCTGTACCCTCAGTCGCCAGAATGTCGAACCCCAGTTCGGCTAGCCGTTTGATTGGGAAGATGATAGAGCGCTTGTCCCGGTCCGCCACCGACACGAAGACGCTGCCTTGGCGCGGTAAGCCGCCGAAGGCGGCCATCTGCGACTTGGCGAAGGCGGTCGGGAAATCCCGGTCGCGTCCCATCACCTCGCCGGTGGAGCGCATCTCCGGCCCTAACACCGTGTCCACGATCTTCCCCTCCGCCGTCCGGAAGCGGGCGAAGGGCAAGACCGCCTCTTTGACGGCGATTTGATCGGCTTCTAGCGCCATCGCCGTGGATGCCTGGGGCAATTCGCCCCGCGCCTTCAGGTCAGCGATAGACGCGCCCGCCATAATCAGGCAGGCGGCCTTCGCCAAGGGCACGCCGGTGGCTTTGGAGACGAACGGGACCGTCCGTGAAGCACGTGGATTCGCCTCTAGGACGTAGAGGATGTCATTGGTGAGGGCGAATTGGATGTTTATCAGCCCGCGCACACCGACACCTTCAGCGATCGCCTCCGTCGACCGGCGAATCCTTTCCAGATCACGGCTCGAGAGGGTTACTGGCGGCAACACACACGAGCTGTCGCCGGAATGGATACCCGCTTCCTCAATATGCTCCATCACACCGCCAAGGAACAGTTCGTGGCCGTCGTAGAGGGCGTCCACATCGATCTCGATGGCATCATCCAAGAACCGATCAATCAGCACCGGCGCGTCCGCCCGGCCACCTTCCGGCAGGGCTTTGGCCATATATTCGCGCAGGTGGTCCGGATCGTAAACGATCTCCATGCCGCGTCCGCCTAAGACATAGGAAGGCCGCACCAGCACCGGGTAACCGATTCGGTCCGCCACCGCTTCGGCTTCTGGCACGCTCAAAGCCGTTCCGTAGGGCGGGGCTGGCAGACCAGCGCGGGCTAACACCTGACCGAACAAACCCCGGTTCTCGGCCGCGTCGATCGCCTCCGGCGGTGTGCCCCACATCGGCAGTCCCGCCTGAGCCAACCGCGAAGACAAGCTCAGCGGCGTTTGACCGCCCAACTGGACAATCACACCGGCCACAGGACCGGCCGCTAGCTCGGCCCGGTAAACCTCCATCACATCTTCGAAAGTCAGCGGCTCGAAATAGAGGCGGCCGGAAATGTCATAGTCAGTCGAAACCGTCTCTGGATTGCAGTTGATCATGACGGTCTCAAACTCCTGGCCTAGGGCCAAGGCGGCGTGGACACACGAATAATCGAATTCGATTCCCTGGCCAATCCGGTTCGGACCTGAACCCAAGATCAATACGGCCGGTCGCGTGCGGGTTTGGACTTCGTTCTCTTGGTCGTAGCTGGAGTAGAGGTAAGGCGTCTGCGCGGCGAATTCACCGGCACAAGTATCCACCATCTTATAAACCGGGTGCAGACCAAAGGCGTGGCGAATCTCCCGGACCGCTTCTTCTGTTAGACCCCTGATTTCCCCGATCTGGGCGTCAGCGAAACCGTGCCGCTTCGCCAAACGCAAAGTTGCCTTGTTAAACCGGTCCCGGATCTGTTCAGCGATCTCATTGATGAGTTGGATCTGGTCAATAAACCAGGGGTCAATTTGGGTTTTTTCGGCCAGGCGTTCTAGGGGCACGCCCCATCGCGCGGCTTGTTGCAAGTCGATCAGCCGGTGTTCGGTCGGCCGACTTAAGGATTCGACTAGTTCGTCTAGCTGAGTGTCCGTGGGACGTTCACCGGTCCAATGGAAACGGGTTCCTTTCTTATCGATTGCGCGCATCGCCTTATTGAGAGATTCCGTGAAACAACGCCCTATCGCCATGGCTTCGCCAACCGATTTCATGGTGGTGGTCAGCGTGTCATCG
>JAIRNM010000076.1 GCA_031258055.1 Bifidobacteriaceae bacterium | reverse complement strand
GACTTGCCGCTCCTCCATTGATTCGAGCAGCGAGGCCTGCGTCTTGGGCGGCGTGCGGTTGATCTCATCCGCCAGGAGCAGGTTCGTGAAGACCGGTCCGGCCCTGAACTCGAACTGGGCGGTGCGCGAGTCGTAGATCAGCGAACCGGTGACGTCGCCCGGCATCAGGTCGGGCGTGAACTGGATTCGTTTCGCGTCCAGGTCCAGCGCCGCTGCCAAGGAGCGCACCAGCAGCGTCTTGGCGACTCCCGGCACGCCCTCCAACAGCACATGCCCGTCCGCCAACAGCCCGATCAACAGCCCGGTGACGGCGGCGTCCTGTCCCACCACCGCCTTGGCGACCTCGGCCCGCACCCGCGCCAAAGCTTCGCGGGGGTCGCCCGGTCCCGTCGCGCCAGCCTCGTATCCCCTCGCCGGGGCCACGCCTTGGGACCCTATCGGCGCGACCGCCGGAGCCGGGGAAGCCGACGACTGGGTTGCTGGAGACTGGGTTGCTGGAGACGGCGATGCTGACGGCGTTAGCGACGGCGGCGATCCTAGCGGCGGTTCTGGCGCCGCAGGCCCAGACAGTGGCCAATTGGCCCCGGCTGGCGAAGGATCGTGGGTTGGTTGAGTCATTGCCGTAGCACCTCTTTTTCCAGTTGGTCCAACGCCTTGGCCAAGGCCGCCAGTTGACTGCTCGAACGGGGCGCGGGACCGTACACCAACTCACGGACCGCAATCTCCGGACGGCCGGTGCTCCGCGCGATTCCAGCTACCAGCGTAGCTGGTTCAGTGGCCGGTCCTAGGCCCAGGACCAGGCCCATTCGGCTGGCACTGCCGGCGCGCAGCGCCGCCGCCGCGTGCCCGGCCGCCCCCGCCCGCCGGTACAAACCACCCAACCCCACGGTGATGGCCGAAGCGGGAACCGTCACCGGCAACTCATCGGCTGTCAGACGACCCATTCGCCGCCCTCGCCACAGCGCCGCCCCGGCTACAGCCACCAGCAGTTGGGCAGCCACGAACTTGGCCCACGGCGGCAGCAGTTGCCAGGCGCTAGCGCCGGTGTTCTCCTCCTCCCACTGCGCCACATTCCAGATCACGCGCCCCCGCGCACCCAAAGTCTTCAACGCCACGGCGGCATTGTCGCCTTCAACGATCCCTTCATTAGAGACAATCGCCGGGTCTGCCAACACCGTAAGACGGTCCGCCGCCGTCCCACCTTCAAGGTATTCCAACAGTTCAGGGCTGGGATCTATGAGTACGATCAGTCCGTCAGCAGACCCATACAACTCGTGTTGCCGTTCACTAAGATACTCAGGGCCAGCCACCACCAAGGTGGTGTCATGAGAAGTTTGAGCGACCGCTTCGGCCGTCGTCTCAGCGGTGATGACCTCAACCCCCAAGCGGCCCAGCACCTTGACCACGGCTCGGGCACCGTCCGGGCCGGGGTTGTTTGAGCTGAGCGGTGTGTTATCAGTCGGGACGGTCAGCAGCGCCGCCATGATCAGCGCCAATGTCAACGGGATGCCCAGGCCCATCACCCAGCCGATGACCGCTCGTCGGCGCCGGGAAGGCCCGCGACTCGCCTTAGCCGCCGCGCCGACGCTAGCCGACCTTCCTCGGGCCGGGACCGCCCCAGCCCAATCGACCACTGCGAACGGATCCATCGGCTCCGACCGGCTCGGCTCTTGAGTCACGTTTTCACCGCCCTATCGCGCTGGTGGGCTCTTGCCGATCTCGTAGCTCTGCCCTGCGCGCGGGATGACACGAACCGACCCGGCCCGCCTCCAGGGAACTGATTAGTCACGTTTTCACCGCCATACCGCTGACCCGGCCCGCTTCGGCGAATTGGGCCGCGCCCGTGCGTTCCGCCGCATTCGGCTTTGTCTCATCGGCTCTGTCCGCCAACTCAAGCAAAGCTCGATAAGTCCGCTCGTCCGCGTGATGGTCGCCGTAGGCCACGGCATCGAACTGCTGGGCCGCCCACCTGAGACCGTCAGCTAGGGATGGGAGGAGGCGGGCGGCATCGTGCGCCAATTCATGGGCGGTGCGACCGGGGTTGCGGTCCAAGATGTCGCGCTCCTCGAAGCGCCGGGCGATCACCTGAAAGATCAGAACACAGGCCTGGCGCCAGTCGCCGGAGGCCGCCCGTTCCTGGGCGGCGGTCCGCAGCTCGCTGGCTGATCGCTCCTCGCCCGCTAGGACGGCCCTCGGCTGCCGGGCGGCGACCCGCCGCCGGAGCGGACCGGCCAGGCGCCAAACGATAAATATGACAATGGCCAAGACGGCCAAGCCAATCGCCAGCGCCTGCCAAGGCGGTAAAGCTCCCCCGCCGCTTCGATTCACCAGGTCAACTAGCCATTGCCAGAGCCGCTCCAGGAGGGACGGCGGCTGGTGATAGATCGGCTTGGACAATTCTTCTTCGAGCCATCGGCGCGCTTCTTCCGCCGCCGGATCGAGGGGCGGCCCGGGGACGGTCACGGCCATAGTCACGGGTCTTGTTCTCCGGCCGCTTTGATCAGCGCCAGGTCTAGCCCCTCGGAGCGGATCCTGGCGTCAATGTACAAAAGCGCCACCACCGAAGCAGTGAAGGGGACGGTCAACAAGGAGGCGATGGCCGAGCCCAAAGCCGTGACCACAGCCATCAGCGCGGGGTTAGTCAGACCGACAAAACCTGCGATCACACCGGCCGGGGCGCTTACCATCCCTGATATGGTCCCCACAATCAGGCTGGTCAACAGGTAAATGCCCAGTATTCGCCAGAAGCGCCCGCGAGACAGTTCCCAACCGTGTTTGATGGCGGCCCTGATTCCCTGTCCTTCCAGCACTAAAGCGGCCGGAGCCAACAAAGTGCGGGTGGTGATCCACAACGCGGCGGCACCGGCCGCGACTGCCCCCAACAGCACCATACCGATTCCAGCAGCCAAGCCGCCGCCCGAATCATCCATGAACGACGAACCGCTCAACCCGATTCCGGCGATTATCAAGACCATAGGTATAGCAGCGGCCAGGATAACTATCAGGCCGATCAGTAAGCTGAGGCCGATCAAGCCAGGCAACCGCCCGCCGATCGCATGCCAACTCGACCCGATGGTTGCCTTTTTGCCGATCGCGCCTTGGGCCACGGCGTAGGTCAGCATGCCGCTCAAGATGGTGGCGGACAAGAAGGCCAGAATGATGCCTATGCCGTAGCTGAGCAGCAAATTGAGTCCGGCGGATAGCGAGGCGGACGAATCGTAGGAGGAGTCGAGCCCGAAGGAAGTATCCAAGAAGAAAAGCGGAATGCTCTGGCCCACTGCGGCGATCGTCACTATCACCGCCGTCAAGCCGAACATGACGGAGGGCGCGAAACGAATCGAACGGAAAGCGCCATCGAAGATGTCGCCTAGGCGCAACGGTCGCAGCGGAATTGTTCCGGGGCGCTCTTCAATTGGCGCCATCGGCGTTCCGTAGGGCGGCCCGTGCCCATAACCTGGCGCTGCGTAACCCGGGGGAGCGTAACCCGGGGCAGCGTAACCCGGCGCAGCGTAACCCGGCGCTGTGTACGCTGGCGGCGTGTAGCCTAGGGGCGCTCCTGGCGGTACTCCCGGCGGTACTCCCGGCGGACCAAGTTGCGGGGGACTGACTTGTGGCTGTCCGGAGGAGGGCGGCACAGGGCCATAGCCTGGCGTCCCAAATGGCGGTGGCGCCACGGGCGTCGGCAGGGGAGTTGTGCCATAGCTAGCGGGCTGGTGCGGCCCGGCCGCCAGTGGCGGCCCAACTGAAGGCGGCACTGGGCCATAACCCGGCGGCTCGTATACCTCGGCCGCCGCTGGCACCGCCAGAGAAGGCGCCGCGTCGCCGTAGCCGCCAGGCTGATAGGGCTGGCCTGTTTCCAGCGTTGGCCTGAACTTAGCTGATCCGTCCGGAACAGGAACCGGGCCGCTTGTTTCGCTCATCTGTCTCTCCGGGGTGCTCGGTGTGCCGGTCTAGCCTATCGACGGTCCGCCGGGCCAGTCATTTCCGTACGCCGGGTGGTCATTGCGGTGACAGCCAAGGTGTACAGGGCTTTCAACTGGATGCCCTCGGCCAGTCTGTCGTCGTCAGTACGACCCCGGTTCTTCCGGGCGGGGAACAAGACGCAGTTCAGCGGCTATGACTAGCGCGTCGCCTGGCAACTGGTCTGGCTGATGGCGGCTGATCTGGCCATCTTTGGTCAATACATCGACCGATTCGGCCCCGACTGTGCGGCCGATCACCGCCGCCCCCACCGTCATCCTCGCGCCGTCCCCACCGTCTTCCCCGCGCCGCGCCCACTTCATCCGGGGCGCAGTCCCATGATCTCGTCCGTCCCGGGAGATCCCGCTACTACGCTTCGTTCCGCCCCAGATGGCGGAGGCACCCTCCGTGTCCTTCCGCGCATCGACTTTGACCGGGACGGCCAGGGCTAGGTTCTGCTCGGCGAGAAAAGTCTGAAGGCTGGATAGACGGCATCGTCCCTGGGCTGTGACTAGTCCGTCTGCGGGGCTCAGTGCGATCACTTGGTCTAAGTGGGCCAGGTTGAGCCGGTCCATGACGGCGGTGATGGAGGCCACTCCCGGCGACGGATCGTCCGGCCCGACGCGATACTCGGCCCGGCCAGCAGCGTATAACGATGTCAACAGCTCCCCGACAGCGGAGGTGTGATGAGAGTACCCGGCTAAGCGAACGGGCGGTGAGGTTCTCCGCGCACACGGGCTCAATCGCAGCATCCTCCCACCTTACGGCGGCCGCGAACCGGCCGCGATAGTTTGCCCGGCATCAGGCCGGTCGCGCGGGTTGTGCGCCTTTAAGAGTTCAGGTGGACAGTGCCTTGGTGATCATGGCCCATCTGGACAGGGTCGGCTTTGGGGCCGCCGGAACCATCTCCCTTTCGGTGCATGGCCGGTGAAAAGTCACGTTGTTGTTCGTCGGCTTGACCCGGCGGCGTGCGGCAGAATGTTCAGGTGAAGACAGCCCTAGTGATCATGGCCCACCCGGACGATGCCGACTTTTGGGCCGCCGGAACCATCTCCCTTTGGGTGCGCGACCGGTGGACGGTCACGTTGTTACTTGTCACCAGTGGCGATGCCGGTGGTTTCGAGCCCGGCGCGGACCGCCCGGCGATGGCAGCACGCCGCCGCGATGAGCAACGTGAGGCGGCCGCCATCTTAGGAGTGGGCAGTGTTCGTTTCCTCGATGGATTCTCAGACGGCCACGTCCGCCCGGATGAAGCCCTAGTTCGTGCTTTGGTCACGGCGATTCGGCAGGTCAAACCTGATTTGGTGCTGAGCCAGAGCCCGGAGCGGACCTGGACCGACATCCGGTTGTCCCATCCCGATCACCTAGCTGTTGGCGAGGCTACCGCCCGGGCCGTCTACCCCTTCGCGCGCAATCCTTTCGCCTTTCCGGAATTGGCCGCCGCTGGCCTGGAAGCCTTCGCGGTCCGCGAACTCTGGTTACAAGGCGACCCCTCGCCCAACCACGCCGTCGATGTGACAACGGTTTGGCCCCAGCGCGAGGCGGCGCTGTTGGCGCATGCCAGCCAACACCCTGATCCCGGCGCCGCCGCCGACCGAGCGTTCCGCGAAGCCGCGCTAGTCGCTCAGCGCTTTGGCCTGCCCGCCGACCGCCTGGCCGAGGAGTTCAAGCGCGTCATAATCCCCGACTAATCCCCTCCCACCCAGTCTCACCCTGCGCGCTGTCGCAGGAGTCGCAGCGTGGCCGTCCCTAAGCGGAACGCCCGGTGCCAGGCACGAGCGTTCCGCTAACCGCCGGGCTGGCGGAGTCCCTGCGCCGAACGCTGGGACCGATCGGCTGAGACAGGACCCGTCCCGCGCGGCTGCCGTTCGGTCCGCTTCAGGTTGTCCATGCGCTACGAAGTCACCCAGTGGGTCTATGTCAATAACGGTGGGTTGGTTTGGGTGTCAGAGCTTGTGTTTATGGTGGTCTCATCTAGCTGCTTGGGCTGTCCGGTCTGGGGGCTTTTTGGATCAAGGAGGAGGACAACATGCGTGAGTCGGGCCGGCTAGGTGGGGCTGGGAGGTTGAAGCCGACCAGTGACCTAGCGTTTAAGAAGCTGTTGGGGTCGGATGGTCATAAGGAGGTGACGCGGGGGTTCGTGGCGGATTTCTTCGGGATTGAGGTGGCTGTGGACGACATCAGGATTGAGAACCCGTACGCGATCCGTCCGGTGGACCCGTTGGCGGGTGTGGAGGAGTTGACCAGGCTACGGCAGACGTTTAGGGATGTGACGGTGTCGGTGGGGGTCGCCGATGTGGTCGTCGAGTTGCAACTAAGGTTGACGGAGCATTTCGAGGCGAGGTCGTTGTATTACTTGTTTGATCGGTTCAACTCCCACTACGACCATGCTGCTGTGGAGACGGCTGGTGGCGCTGATTGGCGGTATTCGTCGCTGCGGCCGGTGTTTGGTTTGAATATTCTGGGCGAGCCTTTCCGTACCGGGGAGGCGGCTTTACGGATGTACCGGCTATGGGACCCTATCTTGGGGGAGGCGATGAGCCCGGAGTTGATCCGTGCTGGGTATTTGGATTTGACGAAGTCTGGGGGGTTGACGGCCCGTCAGGAGGCGTGGCGCCAGTTCCTTCTGACAGGGGTGGCGCCGATAGGGGCTCCCGCTTATCTGGGGGAGGCGTCTACGATGATTGAGTACGTGAACCTTGGTGGGGAGGAGCGGAAGATGGTTGACCTGATGGAAAAAGCGATCGCCACCTATGAGGCGGAGATGGCTTACGCTAAACGACGCGCCGCCGAACAAGCCCACGCGGAGGGCCACGCCGAAGGCCACGCCGAGGGCCACGCCGAGGGCCACGCCGAGGGCCACGCCGAGGGCTTCGCGGAGGGTTCGGAGCGGGCGACCCGGGATGTGGCGGCGCGGTTGTTGGCGATGGGCTTAGACCGGGCGGCGGTCGCAAAGGCGACCGGACTCGAGGAGGCCGACCTCGACACGCCACGCTCAGGACGTTGACCAGCAAAAACACGCCCGACTTCACATTACCGCCAAGGTATACACTCTGAACCCAACTGGCCAAGCCGCCCGCACCGTCTTCTGGCCGCGCTGGGGATTCATCCCGGCCCGCATGGACGAAATCCACGATCAAGGAAAGCAATCATGAATACCCACGAGTCGCATTTAAACCGGCTGTTCCGCGAGAAACGCGAATGGCGGGCCTACGTGCGGCGCCGCAAGGCCCTACCGCCGGACTATCGGCTGGTTCTGACCCACATTGAGAAGTATCTCTTCAACTTCGCCGCCGACAGTTCGATCCTCGGCGTCTTCTACGACATGGTGGAACTCTTTGAGGAAGGCGCGGCAGCAGGGCGCCCCGTCATCGAGGTAACCGGTGACGACGTCGCCGCATTCGCCTGGGATGCCCTCGCCGCCTTCCAGGCGGCCACTTGGACCGGCGGCAAAGCGGAGGCGTTGAACAAGGCCGTTCGCGCTGCCTTAGCGAAGGGGAACGAGGACGGCAAACGGTAGCAGCACAGGTGCCGCCCTGCGAGCCGCTACCGATATGACGCCCGATGCCGTGCCAGCCGCCGCCTGGATATGGCGCGAGCTGCAAGATCCCGCGCCACCCGCCCGAAGTGCCCTAGATCACTTGGTGACCGCAACTTGGACAAATAGGCTTAGTCTTGCCCCTAGGCCTCGCCCTCCTGGCCGTCTGGTGGGTTGGCTTTGTCGTCTTCGCCCCCGGAACCATCGTCCGTGCTGGCGGAGGGATTGGGACTGGGTTCGGTTGAGGCGCCGCTTTCATTCGGGTCCGGCGTGTCCGCTGAGGTAGACGGGTCGGGTGGATCAGGCGCGCTGGGAGAAGCTGAAGATGAACTCGACGTCTCTGTCGACGGACCCGGAGTTGACGGTAAAGGAGGCTCCGGAGTCACTGGGTCCGTTGACGGGTTCACTGGTTGATGCTGGTCGGTCGGCGCGGGAGCGATCGGGTCTTGCTCTTGGCGGTGGATGAAGGTTCCGGTTCGGCCCGAATCGCGTCCCGTTAGCTCGTCCGATATGGGCTTGCCCAGTCCGATCTCGACTACCGTCACTACCGCCATGATCAGGAGGAATACCGCTAGGCCCAAGGCGGTCAACGCCTTCCAGGGACCGTAGCGGGCAATCATTTGCTTCAACCAGTTGCCGGTCTGCTCGTCCGGTGACTCATCCAGCGGTTCGCTTGGTTCCGACGTCGACGTCGGTTCACTGCCGCCGTTCGCTTCGCCAACTAGTTCGCCCTCATCTTCTGCGCCGCTGTCCACGTCGCCGCTGATCCGCTCCGCGCCGTTTGATTCGCCGTCCGTTTCATGCGCCTCTTCATCACGGGGGCCTCCACCAGCGTCGAGTGCCGCCGTCGTTGTCGCTGCCTTTGGGCCCGCGCCGAAACCGGTCCCACCTACCTCCTCCACCGATCCAGGCTCAGGTTTGGCCGTCAGCGGCTTGGCGCCTTCGGCGGCGGACGGTGAAACGGAAGCGGGTTGGGCGGCATCGGCCCCACCATCCTTGGCCACCGGGATAACCATCGTGACGGCTTGGTGGGCTATGTTCTTGACCGCCTTGTGGGTGCGGTCGAGCGAGCGGCTGTAGAGGAAGTTTCCAACCACGGTGATGACCGACGCGAGCGCCGCGCCCAAGACTGTACCGGTAACGCCAAGGTAGGACAGGGCCACGGTCGATGTCACCGCCGCCAAAGCGCTCGCCAGCACCTGAATGACGGAGATGCCGCCACCAGATCTCTTGCCACCGCTCACGCAGCCACCGTATCGCAAACCAGGCGCGGGGCTGCGGCATCATTGAGTGGTGCCCAATCGCGATCACTCCCCATCCGCGCCCACCGGGGGTGCTTACCCGCTGCTGGTCGGCTTGTTCACAGCCCTGCTGGTGGTCTCGAACGTGTCAGCGGTCAAACTAATCGGTTTGGGCACCGTCGATTTGTTCGGCGGCCGCTTCGATGTAACAGTTGATGGCGGTGTCTTCCTGTTTCCCCTCACCTATATCTTGGGGGATGTCTTAGCCGAGGTTTACGGCTTCCCGGCCGCGCGCCGCGCAATCCTCCTGGGCTTCATCTGCGCCGCCCTCGGTGTCTTGTCGTTTTGGCTGGTCCAAATCTCGCCAGCCGCGACCGGCTGGACCGGCCAAGAGGCATACGACTCAATCCTCGGATTCGTGCCCCGGAGTGTGGGCGCGTCGTTGGCCGGTTACTTGGTGGGTCAGCTCCTCAACGCCCTTACCTTGACCACAATGAAACGGCGCTCGGGCGGCCGGACCGACGGGTCTGGCGGGGCCTTGTGGGTCCGCCTCTTGGGTTCGACCGCGGTCGGGGAACTGGCAGACACCGTCGTCTTCTGCACCATCGCCTTTTTCGGTGTCATCACGGGCCCCCAGTTCATCGGCTATGTTGTCCTCGGTTACTTGTACAAGTGCCTAGTCGAGGTTGTTCTGCTGCCGGTCACCTATAGCTTGGTGGCACTTCTCCGTCGCCGCGACGGCCCAGTCTAGGAAGTCCACTGAGTCTTCTTCCTTTGGTCGGGTCCTTCGCGGAGCCCCGAGAAGTAAGACACGCCTCACGGGCCAAAGTTGCTGTCGCCGAGTCATTGGCGGAGGGCTACTTTTCCGTCGGGATGGGAACTCGGCCCTATTTGAGGACGCCTGGATCGGACGGGTCTAGGATTTCGATAATCCGATTGAGGTCAGCCAAAGAGGCGAACTCGATGGTCACACGGCCCTTCGACTTGCCAAGGCTGACTGACACCTTGGTGTCGAAGCGATCAGTCAGCCGTTCCTGAAGGTCATCTAGGGCCTGACGCTGCCCGCCCGCTCGGACGGCCGCTTTCTTGGCCTGAGCCGGCGGCGGCACCTCGCCCAGTGTCACCAGTTCCTCCGTACCTCTTACCGATAAGCCCTCGGCGACAATCTTCTGCGCCAGCCGTTCCATTTGGGCGGCGTCATCCAATCCCAGCAGGGCACGGGCATGCCCGGCTGACAGCACTCCAGCCGCGACTCGGCGCTGGACCAGTGGCGGCAGTTTCAGCAGCCTAAGCGTGTTGGAGATCTGCGGCCGTGAGCGGGCAACTCTGACAGCCAGTTCTTCTTGGGTGCAGGCGAAGTCGTCCAGGAGCTGCCGGTAGGCGGCGGCCTCTTCCAAAGGATTGAGCTGGGCTCTATGCAGGTTCTCGAGAAGCGCGTTCCGCAAGAGTTCGGAGTCCTCGGTGGCGCGGACAATGGCCGGCACCTCCTCCAAGCCCGCCAATTGGCTTGCTCGCCAGCGCCTCTCCCCCATGACCAATTCATAAGCCGACGCTTGCTCTGCTTCATGGCCCGCCGCGCCTTCGTCTCCGTCCGTGGGCTTAGCCGCCGCGCCCTTGCCCGGACTAACCGGGCGCAGGACGACCGGCTGGAGCAAGCCAACCTCTTTGATCGAGTCGGCCAGTTCCCTCAGGGCGTCCTCGTCGAAGACTTGGCGCGGTTGGCGCGGATTCGGCCCAATGCTCCCGATTGGAACCATTGTGAACTCCGCTCCCGGCACGTCCACAAGCTCGCTCCCGGATAGCTCGGCGTTGGAGGTGGCCAGCGCCTCTGTCGCAGTGTGCCCGGTGGTAGAAGACGTGAACAACAAATCGACTGGTCGCCGGGTGGACTTCGCTGCTGGCGCGCCGTTACCGTCATTCGCCTTCCTGGTCTGTCCAGCTCCATCAGCCGCCCTTCGGGCCGGCGGAATCAGCGCCCCCAAACCCTTGCCAAGTCCGGTCCTTCTTTCAGCCATAGTTGCCTCCAACTTGTTCGGCCAATTCAAGCGCGGCTTCCATATAGGCAAGCGCACCGGTTGAGTTCGGATCGTAGTCGATTACAGTTTGGCCGAAGCCCGGCGCTTCAGCTATGCGTACCGAGCGCGGAATTGTCGAGCGCATGACCTGGTTGGGGAAATGCTGGCCGACCTCTGCCACAACGTCACGCGCCAGGTTGGTGCGGGCGTCATACATGGTGAGAAGAATGGCGCTGACCGACAGTTCTGGGTTTAGCGAATCGCGTACCAGGTCGATTGTCCGCAATAGCTGCGAAAGGCCTTCAAGGGCGTAATACTCGCATTGGATCGGAATCAGCACTTCCTTCGCACCGACAAAAGCGTTGAGCGTCAACAGGCCCAGTGACGGCGGGCAGTCGATGATCACGTAATCGAGTTGGGGCTTGCCGGTTCGCCGCAGGTAGCGTCTGAGGTCGCCGATCGCCTCGTGCAGGCGGTATTCCCGCTTAGGTTGGTTGACCAACTCGATTTCGGCGCCCGATAGGTCAATCGTGGCCGGCAAGCACCACAGATTCGGATTGGTCTGGCATTGGACGATGCCGTCTGCCATTGCCTGGCCGCCGAGCAGTACGTCGTAGACAGAGACCACCTCGCTGTGGTGCTCCACACCCAGTGCGGTCGAGGCGTTTCCTTGCGGATCGATGTCGATCACCAACACCCTCAAGCCGCCCCGTGCTAGGGCGGCGGCCAGATTCACAGCAGTTGAGGTCTTCCCAACCCCGCCCTTCTGGTTGGCGACCGCAATGACGCGGTTCGAACCTGGCCGCGGGAACTGCTTGTCGCGTAGCCTGAGCTGCCGGGCGGCATCGACCGCCGCCTGGTCGCCGAGCGGCGTATCGCTCGTCTCCGGAGCGGCCGATGTTTCACGTGAAACATCGCTGACGCTAGGTTCTGAAAATGACACCCCACAAGTATGCCGTCTACCTCCGACACCGTTGCCCCGAGTCCTTCGAGAGACCGCATCGGTACCAACTTCCATCAAGGTTCGCCGCTTGCGATCACATCAAGCGCCGCGGGCAATCCCTTGCACTCAAGCAAGACATTGTCGTATTCTTGCGCAGATGCAAGACTTTCTCGGGGACCTTCTGGCGTTCGCGCCCGGATTGTCGCCTAATAGCCTGGCGCGGTTAGCTGACAGGCCGACCTCGACCGCGACCCGCCTGAGAAACCCGACCGTGGACACTCTTTCCGGGCTGGCCGCTGCCGTCGGCTGCCACATGGAGGTCTCATTCAAGCCGCGTGAGGACCCCGGCGCCGTCGACGCCTACCTCATGATGGCGGGCGAGATGCCCGAGGTCGGTGGAGTGGAAACCTGGACAGCCCTGCTGGAAGCCGCTGGCGCCCACCGGAGCCTAGCCACCGCGCTGTGGCTAACGGCCCTCCACTCACCGCCCGGGCAGGATGCTGCGGGGCCGGAAGACTTCAGGAAAACTCTGGGAATCATAGACGGAGCCGCCGGGCGGCACGACTGGCTCGTGTCCGGCGCTGAGGCCTTGGCAGCTGCCGGCGTGGACCGTCCTGGCCCTCTAGTCGTCTACACCGATCACCTTGATGACGTGAAGCGTGCCCTGGCGGTCAGCCCAGGGAACCGCCAAGTCAAGTTGCTGGCGCTCAGCCCCGAGGTCTGGGCAGGCAGGCAGATCCTGGGCGCCTCAGAACGCTGGGTTGGTTTCTGGCTGGCGGTCCTCGACACCGTGCGCTTCGATCAAACGTTGGTGACAAGCCAAGACGCGACCGCCGCTTTCGCCGCCTCGGTCGAGAAGATGGTGCGCCGTGGCTAAGAAGGGCGACTGGGCGCGGGTAGCGGTCCCCTACCGAAGCCGCCCTAACGACGCCACCGGGCAGCCGATGCCGACACTCGCCCAGGCTTCGACCCCACCACTGCCGCCAATCCGTCAACCGGACGTTTCCAGGGCGTTGTTCCGGTTCCGCGCCACCATGGACAGGCAAGTCTGGACGACCGCACTCCTTGAGGGAACCACCTTCACGCTTCCAGAAGTTGTCACCTTGCTTGAGGCTAAGACGGCAGGCGGTCACTCAACGGCCGAACAAGACCAAGTTCTAGCCATCGCCGAGGCGCCCTCTTCGCCCACGACGACGAGGGCCCGCTGACTGAATTCCTGCTGCGACTCGCGCTCTAAGTGACGGGTCCTCCCAAGACGCCTCCTCCGGGCGCGCCTACGGGCTCCTTGAGGCGTGAGGTCATGTGACTACGCTTCTTTCCCCGCCGGATGACGGGCGGTCCATCAAGGTCACAATTGCTGGTCCATTAGCAAAAGTTGCCCATCCGCGACACTTTTGCTAGTTGACTAGCAGCCCGCTTGGTCAGGCTTTGATGGCTCGGATTATGTAGGTGGGCTCTAGGACGCCGGGCGGCGCCGCTGATAAAACCTCTGCCCCGGTCAGCCCCGCTCGGCCTAAGGCGCCCTGGCAACTGCTCAACTCCTCGGCCGCGCCTGACCCTTTCAAAGCTAGAAACACACCACCTGGCGCCAGCAGACCGGCCGTCCAGGCGGCCAGTTTGTCTAGCCGGGCCACCGCCCGCGAAACCACTGCCGCCCCATCGCTCCGCTCCCCCAAGTCTTCCGCCCGCGCCCGGGTGACGCTGACATTCATCAAGCCCAGCTCTTTCACTGCCTCTTCCAGCCAATCGGTTCGTCTCTTCATTGAGTCGACCAACTCGAACCGCAGGTCCGGCCGCATCAAAGCCAAGACTAGGCCGGGCAGGCCCGCACCAGAACCGACATCGACCACTAATCCGGCTCTCGGCAAGAAGGCCGCTAGGACGCCCGAATTAGCCAGGTGACGGTCCCATAACCGTTCCATTTCGCGCGGCCCCATCAGACCCCGCTCGCTGGCGTGGGCTTCGAGCAGCGAAGCTAACCGTTCGACACCCTCAAAGGCCGGTCCGAAGAACGACTCCATCAAGCTGGCTTGATGACCACGTATCGTTCGGGCTCCAGGCCCGAGGATTCGGATACCAGCCCCGCCTCCGCCACGGCGTCATGAACGACTTTCCGTTCAAACGCGTTCATCGGCGCCAGTGCCACACTCACATTATCGGCTTTGACCTGGTTGATCGCCTCTGCCGCCACCGCCCGCAACTGCCCGCGGCGCTGTTCACGGTAGCTGGACACATCTAACATCAGGCGGCTTCGCTCACCGGTTTTCGCCTGCACCGCCAGCCGCGTCAACTCCTGCAGGGAGTCCAGCACCTGGCCGTTGCGGCCGACCAGCCGTTCCAAGTCCCGGTCAGCCGAGTCCTCTGAAACGATAGCCACGACCGGCCGACCGTGATCGACGTCAATGTCGATGTCTCCACCGATGTCCGCTATATCCAGCAGTTCTTCCAGGTAGTCGGCGGCGATCTCGCCCTCTTCTTCCAGCCTTTCGACCCCGCTTGGCTTGGGGCTGGCCTCCGCCCCGGCGGGCACCTCAACTTCAGTCATCTAAGTATCCTTACTTCCGCTTTTTCCTGGGCTTTTTCTTGGGCTGCACACGTTGTCCAGGTGTTCCCGCAACCTTCGGGTTGGCCGATGCCGTCGCCGCGCCAGACCCGTCGTTCGCGCCGGACCCCCTACTTGGCGTGGTTTTACCGCCCGCGGCTGGGCGGGCGCCCGCTTGGCTGGCTCCAGTGTTGTTGGGACCGGCCTTGGTGACCCCATTCTTACCGGCGGTCTTCTTCTTAGCGCTCGGTTTCGCCCCCGACTTCGCCCCCGAATTGGCCGCCGACTCAGCCGGTCCGGGTTCCGCGTCACTCGGTTCAAGCTCGCGCCGTGGATCGTCTGGCCGGGGCGATGGATTGGCCGCCTGAAGCGGGCCGGAGCGGCGCTGAGAACGAGTCGTGCGTCTCGGCTGCGCGCGCTGAGTAGGGGTGGGCGCTGGCTTCGCTGAACTGGCGGCTTCGTTCGCTTCATCGGGCGAAGGCAAGCCCTTCCGTAAGCGACGGCGTTCCTTGCGTTCCTCCATGCGTTTTTCAGCCTCAGAGCCAGGCGCCGGCATGTTCCTGATAACGAAGAACTGCTGGCCCATGGACCAGACGTTAGTGGTGAACCAGTAGATCAAAACGCCGATCGGGAAGTTCACTCCCGAAACCGCGAAAATGCCTGGCATCATGTACATCATCATCTTCTGGGTCCGGAACATGGGGTTGTCCATGGCCGTCTGCGGCATGTTTTTCATCGTCAGCTGCCGCTGGGTCGTAAACGTGGTCACAGACATCAAGATGATCAGGATCACTGTCACAATCCGGACCGCTACCGGACTTGCCCCCGCCCAGGTCTTTTCATCCAAGAAGGTGGCTGACAGAGGCGCCCCGAACAGGTGCGTCGCCTGGATTTCTTTGGCTACGTCTTGAGTAATCGGCCCAATTGAGTCGTTCTTGTATGTCCCGTCCGCCAACTGCCCCAACGAGTAGAGCACCCGGAACAGCGCGAAGAACAGCGGTGACTGAGCCAACACCGGCCAACAACCGCTCATGGGGTTCGAGCCGTGACTCTTGTAGAGAGCCATCGTCTCTTCTTGCATGCGGCGCCGGGAAACCGGGTCGGTCTTGCCCTTATAGCGCTTTTGGATCTTCTGCAGTTCTGGCTGGAGCAACTGCATTCCACGCGAAGACTTAATCTGCTTGACGAACAGCGGAATCATGATGATTCGCATCACCACCACGAGCACCACGATGGACAGTATCCAGGCCACCGAATTGCCTAAGAACACAGCCCGGCCCAGCCAGTGGGCGCCGTACATGATCCAAGCCACCACCCACATGATTGGTGCGAGAACCGGGTCAAGCCAATCCATCAGTTATCCCTTCACTTTCCGCCCCACCCAGTTCTCCGCGAACCGGCACATAGTCAACGCCGCCAGGCGAGAACGGCTGACAGCGGACCAACCGCCGCAACGCCAAGATGCCGCCTTTCACCAGCCCATATTCACTCAACGCCATCGCCGCGTAACTGGAACAACTCGGGTAGAAGCGGCAACGAGGCGCGAAGAGCGGCGACACCCAGCGCTGATAGGCCCTGATCACCGCCACTGCGCCCTGGGCCCGGCCACCAGCCTTTCCATTAGTGGGGCCAGGCCCCATTAGTGGAACGCTGCTCAGAACCCGTTGGGGGACAGGTTTCCTCAACATGCCGCTTGCCTCAAGCACTTTCCCACCGATCGTTCCAATTCACTGTAAGTCGCCTTTGCGGCTGCTGGTAGCGCCCGCACTACCACCATCTTCGGTTCGCCCAACCGAGGCAACAAAGCCGCCAAGACCGCTCGCAACCGCCGCGCTACCCGGTGGCGTACCACCGAGTTGCCAACCGCTTTCGACACCACCAAGCCAGCCTGCCAGGTGGGGGCGGTCTTGGCGACGGCATCGGACAACTGCTGGGGTCCTCTCGCGGGTGCCACATAAACCACCGTCAACCGATCTCCTAGCCGCCTTCCCGAACGGATCACAGCGCGAAAATCGGCTGGCCGGCGGAGCCGGTGCGTCGCAGCGAGCACAGCTAAAGCCTAAGCGCTGAGCTCAACCCGTCCCTTTCTGCGGCGGGCGGCCAAGATGGCACGGCCGGCCCGTGTGCGCATACGCAGGCGGAAACCGTGTTTCCTTGCCCGTCGCCGGTTATTTGGCTGGAAGGTCCTCTTAGTCACGTGACTACTCCTGAGAGCTGATGGGTTGTGCCGCCGCCTCTGCGCCCCAGCGGCACCGGATAGCGCGATTGGTCCGTCCCTGCGCAGCGGGCACCCGTCAAACGGGCAGGAGTCATCGCATAGCCGCAACAAAATCTAGGCGGCGGCGGGTGCTCGGGTCAAACTGGCCCCTTCCCTTCCCGCTGCCCGGCCCCTGCTCGCGCGAGCCACCAGTAAGCCTCCCTATACCGCTGCGCCCAGGTAGGCCAACCACCGTTAGGCTGAGACCTCAGGTTTCAAGCGAGAGGAGTTTCCGTTGAGCGACCCCCAGGACATCAACGAGGTGTGGAGTGCAGCGGTCGACTCAATGGTGGCCTCCGGCAAGATCATGGGTACCGGCTACGGGTTCATCGGCCTGGTCAAACCGTTGGAGTTCTTCGG
>JAIRNM010000064.1 GCA_031258055.1 Bifidobacteriaceae bacterium | reverse complement strand
AGAATACGAGTCGCGCGTTAACGCCAGGCGGGTCGAGCGTGCGCTTCCACTACGCGACCACCGGGCCCTGAGGCTGTCGGGCCGCCGCCCGGTGGGCGGGTGTGGCAGGCTGGTCCAGGTGGACAGCTACTGGAACTGCAATGCGGCTTACCATCGGTGGGTGTTGCGGACAGTCGCCCTGCGCGAGAAGGTCCTCGACGTGGGTTGCGGGGAAGGCCTGTTGGTTGAGCGCCTGGCCAGGCGATGCGGGTGCGTCGTCGGCATCGACCCCGATCTGGTGGCGGCCGAACGGGCCTCACAGCGTGCTGCCGGGGTACGCAACGCGTCGGTGGCAGTTACGGGATTCGAAGAGTTCGACGGCAAGCCAGGCAGTTTCGATGCCGTGGTGTTCGTTGCCACGCTGCATCATCTTGACATGGCGGAGGCACTGGGGAAAGCGGTGCGGCTGCTGTGCCCCGGCGGGGTGATCGCGGTGGTGGGCTGCCACGCGCGGAAGACCATGATCGACTGGCTGGTCGATGCCGCCCGTGTCATTCCAGCCAAGTTGCTCGCCACCATCCACCGTGAGGTCGGAGACGTCGGCGTGTGCGTGAAAGACCCGAGCCTAAGCCTGCAGGAGATCAGGCGCATTGCCGCACCCATCCTGCCTGGAGCGAGCATCCGAAGGGCGTTGTTCTACCGCTACCTAATGGCCTGGACGAAGCCATAGTCCTATCAGCTCACCGACATGCTTGAGGTCGGGTTTGGTTCCGCCGACCCGCCGGGGTCTGTTCGCAGCGGAGGTCGATTCCGCGTTTGCCCGCCACGGGAGGGCTATAGCGGTTTTGAGTTGGTTTGGAATCCGACTGCAGGCCCATTGGCCATTAGCGGCCGCCTCGTAGACTGCCTGATTGGTCCCTTCATCGGCGCCGGTTAGAGGTTCTGGCGCCACCCCCCAAACTAGGAAAGTGAGCAGTAATAATGAAACGAGTCGCCATGGCGGCGCTCGCGTTGAGGGCGGCCACTCAGACCAGCCACACGGCGCCAACAATTCCCCGGCCCCAAAAGCGGTTTAGGTTCATGCGGCCGGGTCGCTAACCGGCGAAGCTAATTGCTGACTGTTGATCTGAGAATGAAAGAAGTACTTGATGGCGAACAAATGCGCCGCTGCACTCGAATTGCGCAGTGGTGACCGCGCGGTCCTCGAAGAAATGGTCCAATCCAAAACGGCGCGGCCGGGTCTGATCCGCCGGGCCAGAATTATTCTCCTAGCCGCTGACGGCACGGCTAACAGCCGGATAGCCGCGCAGTTGAATAGCTCCGTGAACACCGTCAAACAATGGCGCACGCGCTATGCCAAATCCGGTTTGGCGGGATTGGCGGACCGACAACGGCCCGGACGCCCGCGTCGTATTGATCGGACCCGGGTGATAGAGGAAACGCTCAAGGCCCCACCGGAAAACCGGGGAATCAACCGCTGGTCGACCCGGGCCTTGGCATACCACTTGGGTATATCGAACGCGCGCGTTGCCGGAATCTGGTCGGAATACGGCCTCTGGCCCGTGCCGGGTGGTTCTTTCCGGCTTCGGACCGAGCCGCCGTTGGAGGTCGGCGCTGTCGAAGTGATTGGGCTCTACCTGGACCGCGGCCTGAGAGCGGTCGCGTTGGCGCTACCGGGTGCGCCGTCAAAGGCACACGCCTTGTCCGATCCCGTGGGCTCAGTTCCGTTGTCCGAGTCACCCGACGGTTGGGCCGGGCCGGGCGTGGGCAACCAAGCAAGCAGCTGGACAGCTTCCGACTATATCGACGCGGTGGGAATGAAGCTTTCACCAGCGAAAACGCCGCAAGAAAGGGCGGCCGGGCAGAGGCGAAGCCTGGCTCGGAGAGCGTCGTCCGACTCTTTCCAGGGCAGCGGGGAACTGGCCAACTTCTTGCGCCGCCTAGCCGCGTCTTCCCCATCTGGCTCGCTCCATCTAATCGTTGACCGGCTTAACGATGTGGTGCGCGAAGCGCTCGCCGGTTGGCCAAGCAGCATTCCGCGTTTAAGTGTCCACGCTGCCGTTACGCCGGGGACTTGGACCGGAATAGCGGAAGTGGTTTCCAGGTTGGACCAAGGCACCCAGGGGCGCGGCGGGGAACTCGATTACGTCCGGCTGTTGGATGAGTCCGCGCCCGCCAGCCGGGCAGGCGGGGTCGAAAGTGACAGCTTGTCGAGCTGGGTCAAATAGGTCCGGTGAATTGACGCTAACGGATAACGGGTTCGGGCGGCACGAACCCGCAATAAACCTGCCAAAGAATAGTGGAACGGTTAGGCTGAACCATCAGATAATATCGAAACAATATGGCTCGGGCGTGGGAACGAATTCTCTCGGTGTTGCCGCCTACAGTCTTGTGCTATGTTCTACTAACGCTTAGAGAATTGACGGCTCTAGCCGGCGCCCAAAGGTAAGCGCAGGCGTTGTCAATAACTTTGCTAACACCGGTGGATTCCGTTGTGAGGCCCAGGAGTTATTGAACGGGTGCGTACCGGCTAAACGTCAAGAACTCGAAAGCTGGCAGCGTCAAGGGGACCGGCGCTGTCGTAAACGACCGGCTGTCCGGAGTGCACCAAGGGGCACATCTCGGAGGGGCGACCGAGGTGTGGCCGCACCCGGACAGCCGGTCCTCCCGGCCCTAGCGGACGCGCCTAGAGCGGGCCCATCGCGCGTCGAGCAGGGGTGGGTGGAGTGGGAACCGCGCAGGGCTGAGGTTTGGGTGTCGGTGGTCCGGGGTAGGCTCGTTTCGACAAGGCACAACCAAGCTAACAGAGTCGAAATGAGGGAACCGAGTGTCCAGTGGCGAGGGGCTCAAGACGGGCGCTGAACTATTCGCGGACCGTGATGGAGTCGTCGTTATAAGGGTTGACGGCGAACTGACGGACCTGGATCAGCCGGTGCCGGAAGGCGCCACCGTTGAACCGGTCACCCTTGAAGACCCGGACGGCCTGATGGTGTTGCGTCATTCGGTCGCACATCTGCTCGCCCAAGCCGTTCAAGAGGTCAACCCGGCAGCCAAGCTGGGGATTGGGCCGCCCATCCAAGACGGCTTCTATTATGACTTCGACGTCGCTGAACCATTCACGCCGGATCAACTCAGGCAACTCGAGAAGGTAATGACCAGGTTGGCCGCTCAGGGCCAAACCTTCCGCCGTCGGGTTGTCAGCGAGGAGGAAGCCAGGCAGGAACTAGCCGCCGAGCCTTACAAACTTGAGTTGATTGGACTGAAATCGCAGGCAGACAGCGCTGGCGAAGGCGCCAACGTTGAAGTCGGCGGCGGTGAGTTGACCATCTACGACAACTTGACCCGGGACGGAGCCACCGCCTGGAAAGACCTGTGCCGGGGTCCGCACATTCCTAGCACCAAGCTGATCAAGAAGGGCGTCTTCAAGCTGATGCGCTCAGCCGCCGCGTATTGGCGGGGCAATGAACACAACCCACAGCTTCAAAGGATTTACGGCACCGCCTGGCCCAGCGCGGCGGAACTGAAGGAGTACACCGAGCGGCTGGCGGAGGCGGAACGCCGTGACCACCGCAAACTAGGCGCGGAGCTGGACCTCTTTTCCTTCCCGGAGGAGATCGGGTCGGGTTTGGCCGTATTCCACCCGAAGGGGGCCATCATCCGTCAGGAGATGGAGGAATACTCGCGCCGCCGCCACATCGACGCGGATTACGACTTCGTCTACACCCCCCATATCACCAAGGCGAAGCTGTATGAGGTCTCGGGCCACCTGGACTGGTATGCCGACTCAATGTACCCTCCCATGCGCGTCGATCAGGAGATCGCCGCTGACGGCCACATTAAGCATCCGGGCCAGGACTATTACCTAAAGCCCATGAACTGCCCCATGCACAATCTGGTTTTCGCGGCCAGGGGACGGTCATACAGGGAACTGCCGTTGCGGTTGTTCGAGTTCGGCACCGTCTACCGCTATGAGAAGTCAGGCGTTGTCCACGGTTTGACGCGCGCTCGCGGTTTCACCCAAGATGACGCCCACATCTACTGCACGAGGGATCAGCTCCGTGATGAGTTGGCGTCTTTGCTGGGCTTTGTCATTGACCTCTTGGGGGATTACGGCCTCAACGATTTCTATCTGGAGCTAAGCACCAAGGACCCGACGAAGTATGTCGGCTCGGATGAGGTCTGGCGGGAGGCCACCCGCACCCTTGAGGAGGTCGGACTCGCTTCCGGCTTGGAACTGAGGCCAGATCCGGCTGGCGCCGCCTTCTACGGACCCAAGATTTCGGTCCAGGCGCGGGACGCGATTGGCCGGACCTGGCAGATGTCAACTATCCAGCTTGACTTCAACATGCCCGGCCGTTTCGGCTTGGAGTACACCGCCGCCGACGGCTCCCGCCAAACGCCGGTCATGATCCACCGCGCCCTGTTCGGCTCAATTGAGCGTTTCTTCGCCATCTTGACGGAGCATTACGCCGGGGCTTTCCCCACTTGGCTGGCACCCATTCAAGCCCGCGCGATTCCCGTGGCGGACGAATTCGCGCCTTACCTGGGAGACATCGTCCAGCGTCTGCGGGAGCGCGGCGTCCGCGTTGACCTGGATCGCAGTGACGACCGCTTCGGCAAGAAAATCCGGACGGCCGCGAAGGAGAAGATCCCGTTCGTTTTGATCGCCGGAGCGGCCGATGCCGCCCAAGCCTCCGTCTCATTCCGGTTACGCGACGGCTCCCAAGACAACGGCATTCCGGTGGATGACGCCATTGAGCGGATCGTGGCCACAATCGAACGGCGCGACAATGACTGAACCTGAACCGGCCAGAGCGCCGGAGCTAGGCCAACCGCCAGGCCAAGAACAACCGGCCGACTCGGTCCAACGGCCAGCCCTGGGTCAATTTTCGCGGCCAGGGCAGACCTCCCAACCGGACCATTCGGCGGCGCTGGGCCAATCGCCCGGGCTGGGCCGAGCGACGGTCCCCGACCAATCGCCCGGGCCGGATCGTGCGGCGGGGGTTGAGGCGACGGCATCGGGCGACCCCTGGTTGCACGGTGGCGAGGCAGTTGAGGGTGGGGAGGCGCTGGCCGGAGTGCCGGACGGGTTTGACCGGCTTTGGGTGCCGCACCGGGCCGCCTACGTGCAAGGCTCGGACCGGCCGGAGGGCGCCGCCGACTGTCCGTTCTGCCAAGCTCCCGCCCGCGGCGACGAGGATAGCCTAATCGTGGCCCGAGGCGCCAACGTTTATGCATTGCTCAACCTTTTCCCTTACAACCCGGGCCATCTACTGATCTGCCCCTACCGCCATGTCGCGGACCTGACCGACTTGACGGCTGGGGAAGCGGGCGAGCTGATGGAGTTCGGGCGCCAGGCCATCAAGGCGCTGGGCGCGGCAAGAGGGCCGCGCGGTTTCAACCTGGGTATCAACCAAGGCGCGGTGGCGGGCGCTGGCATCTCCGCCCACCTGCACTTACATGTAGTGCCGCGTTGGCCGGGAGACTCCAATTTCTTCCCCATTGTGGCGCGCTCGCGGGCGTTGCCGGAACTGCTGGGAGAAACCCGCGCCGTTCTCGCTCAGGCCTGGAGCGACCTGGAATGAGCGGTTCGCAATGCTAGGCGCCAACTCCAAGCCGCTGGAAGAGCGGGTCTTCGGCCGCCCGGCTAGGTGGCTGGTCAGACACGGCGTTCGGGCGAATGCGGTGACAGTGGTTGGGGTGGCACTGCAATGCGCTGTCGCTTTGAGCCTCTTCCCCCTCGGCTACCTTTGGCAGGGCGCGGTCATCCTGGGAGTACTGGTGACTACCGACGCGCTGGACGGCACCATGGCGCGCGCCGCTGGCACGGTCTCGAAATGGGGGGCCTTCCTCGATTCAACCCTCGACCGAGTGGCCGATGCCGCGATTTTCGCTGGCCTGACCATCTTCCTGGTGCTCCAGGGCCACTGGCCCGGGGCGATCATGGGAACCGCTGCGCTCGCGGCCGGAGCGATTGTGCCTTACGCCAGGGCCAAAGCCGAAGCGCTCGGCTTCAAAGCCTCAGTTGGGATAGCGGAGCGGACAGATCGCCTGATCGTGGCGCTGGTAGCGGCTTTCCTCACCGGGGTGGGTCTGAGTTGGTGGGTGGTGGCCGGGGCCCTGGGATTGTTGGCGGTGGCTTCGCTCGTGACGATCGGCCAACGGGCGGCGGCGGTCTATCAGCAGGCCAAGGCGGCCTGGGGGACGGAGGAGCGGTGAACCTGACGGCGCTGGCTTGGCGCTGGGTGCCAAAGCTGCCCGAGGGCCTGGCCAGGGTCGGCTTCGCCCTGGCGGCTGATCTAGCCAGCGCCCGCGGGGGAAAGGCCGTGCGCCAGCTTAGCGCCAACTTGGCGCGGGTCCGCCCCGACCTGGACCAAACGGCGTTGAGGCGTCTCACCCGGGAGGGGATGCGCCGCTACCTGCGTTACTACTGTGAGGCTTTTCAACTCGCTAACTGGGAGCCGGAACGGATCGCGCGGATGGTTCGTCTGGCGGACGAAGAACGAGTTCGGGCCGAATTCGGCCCCCGCCCGCAGGTCATAGTGGCCCTAGCCCACATGGGCAACTGGGACCTGGCCGGGGCTTGGGCCGCCAAGGCGCTGGGCCCCATCACCACTGTGGCGGAGCACTTGGAACCGGAGGTGGTCTTCCAGGATTTCCTGGCCATGCGCCGGAAGATCGGCCTGAACATCATCGCCTTGGACAAAGGACGGCCGGTCTTCCGCGAACTGGTGGCCGTCACCCGGACAACGGAACCTTGGGTGATCCCGCTGCTGGCTGACCGCGACCTTGGTCACAGCGGCGTGGAAGTGGACTTCTTCGGCCGGAAAGCCTTGATGGCGCCGGGCCCGGCGGCGCTGGCTCTAGCGACTGTGCGCCCGCTTTACGCGGCGGCGATGTACCGAGAACAGGCGAGTTATGGGCTGGAGTTCTCGTCCCGAATCGAGGTGCCAGCGGGCCTGTCCCGAACCGAGCAGGTTCAAGTCATGACCCAAGCTTGGGCTTCCTTCTTGGAAGGCGCCATCCGGCGACATCCGGCCGACTGGCACATGTTGCAAAAGGTCTTCATCGAGGACCTCGATCCTGAGCGTTTGGCCCAAGTGAGGGGAGCGGCATGAAGATCGGATTGGTCTGCCCCTATTCCTTCGATGTGCCAGGCGGTGTCCAGTTCCATATCCGGGACTTGGCCGGGGAGTTGATTGGGCGCGGCCATGAAGTGTCCGTGTTAGCCCCCGCTGAAGAAGCAACACCGCTGCCGGAATATGTCGTGGCGGCGGGCCGGTCGGTGCCGATTCACTACAACGGCTCAGTCGCGAGGCTGACCTTTGGGCCGTTGGCGGCACGCCGGACGCGGCGCTGGTTGGCGGATGGGGCTTTCGATCTTCTCCACATCCATGAGCCCACCGCCCCCTCCCTCGGAATGCTGGCGCTGTTCGCCGCTCAAGGTCCGTTGGTTGTCACGTTTCATTCCTCCCAGACCGCCTCGCGCGCTATGCGCGCTTCATATCCGCTGGTTAGAGCCGCTATGGAGAAGATCATCGCGGCGATCGCCGTGAGCGAAGACGCCCGGCGCACGGTCATGGACCACTACGGCACTGACTCAGTAATAATCCCCAACGGTGTCCATGTCGACTACTTCGCCCATGCCAAGGCCGATCAGCGCTGGCAGGGCAACCAGGAACGGCCTGTGATCGCCTTCCTTGGCCGCGTCGATGAGCCGCGCAAGGGCCTGAAAGTCGCGCTGGGAGCGATCCGCCAGGTTCAAGCGGCTTACCCGGGCGTCCGCTTCGTCGTCGCAGGCTCGGGCGATGGCGCCGAAGCGGTCGCCGACCTAGGGCCAGCAGCAGCGGCGGTGGAGTTGGTCGGTTCGATCAGCGAGGAAGAGAAAGCGGGCTTGTTCAAGGGCTGCTCCGTCTATGTGGCGCCCCAATTAGGCGGTGAGTCGTTCGGAATTGTGCTGGTGGAGGCGATGGCGGCGGGAGCGCCGGTGGTGGCTTCTGGCCTGCCTGCCTTCGCCCGGGTGCTAGATGAAGGGCGCCTGGGGCGGTTGGTTGAG
>JAIRNM010000219.1 GCA_031258055.1 Bifidobacteriaceae bacterium | reverse complement strand
AGGCGCGTTGGAACCGGCCCGGCCACTGGCTGGTTGACTGCGTCGCCGCAGCAACCGGGTCCAGGGCGAGGCCCTTCAGCGTTGGTCGCGTCATCTTGGAGCGCGAGTAGAGATGAGACTTCTACCTCGACGAGTCGTGTCAATCGAAATAGAAATCCTGTCTCGTCGGGGGGCTCTTGCCAGATCGAGATAGCGATTCTATCTTTGAGTAATTCCCGTATTAGCTGGTCAGGACGAAATCAGTGAAAGGCGTCGAGATGAGATTTCTACCTGGATGTCCGCCTACCCCGAAAATGAGATGGGATTTCTATCTCGATGAGCTTTGTCCACTGTGCTGTTCACCGAGATTGCGGTGGGTGGGGATTAGAGTTGCTGCGGCGGGGGGATCGCTGGGAGCGCGGCGACCACCAGGCCACCAACCGGGCGCGCCAAGGAGTTGAGCGCCTCAGTCCGCGCAGAACGGCAGCGGCATCCTCAGTCACTCGGGCGCCAGAAGCGCCAGAAGCGTCAGAAGCGTCAGCGGTTGACGGCGGCGCGTAGGCCGCTATCTCAACCGCCGTCGCCAGGCGTTCGAGGGCACGGGCAGCGGTCGCTTGATCAGCCGAATCGAGCCAAGTCGCCAGTTCACCAGCGGCGTCAGACGGGGTGCGCCAAGGGGGTACCGCCAAGCCCAAGTCGACGGCGCTAGCACCGATCTCAGCCCAGGCCCCAATCAGTCCGCTGCGCAGGCGCTGGCGGCGCACCATCAACCGCCTTAGCCCCGGCAGCGCCGCCACCAGCGTCAACAAAGCGAAGACCGCCAGGGACCAAACCCACCAACTGGGCGTGTCCGTCCGCCCGCCACCGGAGTCGTCATTGTCATCATCGCTCGGAACAGACGCCGAAGGGCTGACCGAGGCGGTCGGACTGCCAGTTAAAGAAGGAAGGGCGGACGGTGAGGCCGGAGCATTCGGTTCGACGGTGGCAGGCGGCGGAACGGCGCCCGACCGCGAAGGACCAGGCGAGGCGGACAGATAGCGGCTGGCCGAAGCGCGGGACACAGTTGGCTCGAAACCGACCCAGCCGGAGCCGGGCAGGTAGATTTCAGGCCAGGAGTGGAGGCGGTCGGCACCAACGGAGTAGGTCACCACGTTGGCATCTTGGGCGACGGCATCGCCCGGCAAATAGCCCATCGCAACCCGGGCGGGGAGCCCAACCGTACGTGCCATCAAAGTCATGGCGACTGCGAAATGGACGCAATAACCGGCTTTGACCTCAAGGAAGCGGGCGATGACCGCGCCGGAGTCACCGTCGTAATCCTCGCGCGCGGGCGTGGACATCGAATAGGTGAAACCGTCATCGCGGAAAAAGTCCTCCAGCGCCAAGGCCTGGTCGAACGCGTCCGTGCCAACACCATCAACGACCGATTGGGCGGTGTCAGCGATGACTGGCGGCAAGTCAGACGGTAAGGCCAAATAGGGTGTCAAGGCTGCCAACTCATCCTCGCTAAGCGGTTGCGCCCGCAGCTGCTGGGCTTCGGCCGAGCCTGGATCGGGCAACAGCGCTTCGACCGTGTAGTTTTGGCCGTCGCTCTTACCTGAGCCCAGAAAGACTGTCATGTCAGATTGGTCAATACGCAACGATCCGTTCACCCGGCGGAGAACCAGGGGCTGGTAGGGCGCCGGCAACCAATCGGCGTTCAGGTCGGTGATTTCGATGTCGATCGTCGCTTCGGTCCCAGGCAGGTCTGAGTCGGCACCCGGCACTGCGACCAGGCCGTCGGAATCGGCCGAGATTGTCACATCGTCACCGTCTCCGTGGCGCCAGGTGGTGCCGTCGAACTCGCTCAGCGTGGTCAGCCGCAGGTAGACCGGCCCGGCGCTCGAGCGGTAGCGCAGCGCCTCCGTCGACGGGCTGGCACGCAGGTCCTTTCCCAGGTCCACCAGCGGATTTACGCCGCCAATGTAAACGTCGGAGCGGCCCCAACCTTTGACCAAGCCGCCGATGCCGAGTCCCGGCGTGACCAGCCCAGCAATCAGCCCCAGCGTGGTTGGCAGGGCTATGATCAGCGGCGCGGCGAACCGCGGGCGGGGGTGGGGTGTAGTCGCCGCTAAAAGAATGAGATAAGCCAGGGTCATGGGCACGAAGGCGCCAAGGGGAAGGCCCTGGCGGACAAATGCCACCGCCACCACGCCGACCAGCGCGGCGAACAGCCCAGTCGCGGCGGGAGCCCGAACTGTGAAGACATACCAATCGAAGACCCAGGCCAGCAGACCGCCAGCCAGCGCGACAAAGGCGAAAATCCAGTCGCCAGCCACCAAAGGGCTGGTTTCGAGGATGAAAGCGCGGGCCAGATCCGCGCCCAGGTCAGTGAACCGGTCCCAAACGCGGGCATTTGGGATGACCAGCAGCCAGGCGACATCGGCCGCGAAAGCGGCAATCATAGCTGGCGGCAGGAGGGCGGCGGCGATCAGGCCGACCAAGCCGTTGACCAGCCGGGCGGCCCGACCAATCACCCCGACCGCGAAGACCATCAGTCCGAAGGCGATATACCAAGCCAGCCAGGTGTGTCCCCGGATCAGCCAGGCCACGGGCACCGCCAGCGTCAAATAAAGCAGGACGGTGGCGGCGAGCACGGCGGGGCGGACCCGGTTCGGCTCGCGCGCTCGGGCCAACTGGCCGATCCGGTCCAACGGACGGCGTTGGCCTGCCCGGCCGGTGCGACTCATCAGGCTCATGCGGCGCGCTCCACGGTCCAGCCTTGGCGGCGCAGCGCCCGCTCGGCGGGCTCGATGGTTCCTGGGTCGCCAGCCAGCCAGAGCTGACCGGGCTTGGCGACGGCGGCGAGCGGAGCGAGTTCGGCCACAGTCTCCTCAGACGGCTCGGAAAGAGCACCATAAATGGCGGCGAAGGCACCGCGCCCGCCGATCTGTCCCAGCACCTGGGTGAATACCCGGCCGGATGACCGGGCCGACCCGGCTGCGGTCAGCGGACCTGACCGCGCCGCAGGGGCTGATCGGGCGCGGTCATCAGGCGTTCCGCCCAATTTGATGCGGGCGAATGATTCCAGCAGCCGATCGGTGCCCCCGGCTGGTTCAAAGCGCTCGGGCGGGACGGCGCCGCCCAGGTAGACCAATTGGACAGTGTGGCCTGACCGCAGCAGCAGGCGTGCCGCCGAAGCGCTAATTGACAAGGATCGTTCGGCGGCCGGGCCGGGCCGCGCGCGATCATCGACCAGCACCCAGGCTTGTGGTAACCCGCGCAGCACAACCTCTCTGACCATCAGCCGGTCACGGCGGGCGGTCGCTTTCCAGTGAACCAGACGCCGAGGGTCGCCGGACTGATAATCGCGCACCGCCGCTGGTTCGGTCACCCGCTCCGCCCCGGCCATAGTCCTTACTTGCGGAAGGTCAGATTCGGCGTCTGGTAGCAGCAACGGCAGGTCTACTAGGGATGGCGCTACCAACAGTTCGACCCCCGGCGCGGTCTGATAGCGGGACGCCACCAAGCCGAGCGGACCGGGCAGCACGATCTGGGCGGGGCCAACCGAGAAGACGCCGCGCCCCGGCGCGTTGAATTTGTAACCCAACGCGGTGCCGTTGGGGTCGGGTTTGACCTCAGCTGTTAGCCACGGAGTGAGGTCACGAACGGCCTGAGGAGGCGGAGCTAGGCCGGTCGAAGCGACGGGCGTGAGGCACACCTGAACTGGGTCGGAAGGTTGGAGCGGGCCGGTCGGCATCGTCCTTATCAAGACAGCGGGAGGGCGGCCCAGCCGGGCGCTGAGCCAACTCAAGGCGAGGGCGCTGAATAACGCCACACCCGCCAGCAGAGCGTCTGAGCGGCCGAAGACTATCGCTGTGGCGACGAACAAAGCCCCAGCCAAACCCAAGCAGACGCCGCGGGCGGTACTGCGCGGTGAGCGCTTTAAGCGGACCCGCCAAAGCGCGCCTAAGAGTCCGCCGGAGGTCGGGCCGCTAGGTGGCCGGTGAAAGGCCGGCCTTCTAGGGCCAAGACTGCGCTTGCCTTCCGCGTTTCTGCTGGTCAGCGCGGCGCTGCCCTGCGTCAACGCGGACGGACGGTGGTTATTCACCAGCGTCCCAGGCGCTCCGGCGGTGCCTTCTTGCCGCGTTGCGGCTGGCGGGAGCTTCGCTCCCACCGCGCGGGCACGGGCGGAACCTGTTGTCCAGGTTGCTGGTACGCCTTGAGCGGGCGGGCCGGACATCAGCGCTGAGCGGCGACCGGCACCGGCACTGTCGCCATGCAGTCGCGAATGATGGCCGCCGCTTGGGCCATCGCTTCCGGGCCGCGGGCCGGGGCCAACGGCATAATCCGGTGTGATAAGACCGATTCGGCTAAGGTCTGGACATCATCTGGCAGGACGTAGCCGCGTCCTTGCACGGTGGCCAGGGCTTTCGCTGCCGTCAAGAGGTGGACGGCAGCACGGGGCGAGGCGCCGAGGGTCAAGGCGGGACTATGGCGGGTAGCGCGGGTGAGGGCGACGGCGTAACGGCTGACCGCTTCGGCCACATAGGTGCGGCGACAAGCGTCGATCATGCGGCCCACAGCGGTTAGTGAAGCGACCGGCCTAAGTGTGGTGATCGGTTCGCCCAGGTCACGGGCCCGGACCATGGCGTGTTCGGCCTCATCATCTGGGTATCCCATCGAAATCCGGGCCATGAAGCGGTCACGCTGCGCTTCGAGTAAGGCGTGTGTGCCTTCCATGTCGATCGGGTTTTGAGTGGCCACCACATGGAACGGGCTTTCAAGTCGATAGGTTGAGCCTTCAACAGTGACTTGGCCCTCCTCCATGCACTCCAGGAGGGCCGATTGCGTGCGCGGCGAGGCCCGGTTGATCTCATCACCGATCACAATGTTGGCGAAGACCGGTCCCGGCTCGAATTCGAATTCCCGGGTCGCCTGATTGAAAATGGGGGCACCGGTGACGTCTGAGGGAAGCAGGTCAGGGGTGAACTGGATTCGTTTGACGCTCGCCCCGATTGACGCCGCCAAGGCCTTCGCCAGCATTGTCTTGCCAACCCCGGGCACGTCCTCGATCAGCACGTGGCCGTGGGCTAAGAACATGGTCACCATCATTTCGATGGCTTCCCCTTTGCCGGATATGACCCGCGCCATGTTGGCGGCAATGGCCTGGGCCCCTTGGGCCACGGTCTGCGGGGAGAGCGGTTCTACCGCTGAATCCGCGCGGGCGGCCGCGTGTCGGCGCCGCGACAGCGGCGCGCCAGCGCCAGCCGCGGCTGCGGCGGGGATTGCGGCGCTCGGCAGGTTCAAATCCATGGTTCTCCTCGCGTTTAGGGCCATTCAAGTGTAGGGCGATGCCGAAAACACCACCGTCAACCTAAGTGCCTGTTTGTATACCTGGTGCCGAGCGAGGATGTGCCGACCCACCCCACGAAGTTCTCCGCGTCGCTGCGATACTTCGAGGGGGCCCCGGGAAAACGTGGTGGATCGCAAGGCGGAGGACCTGCCCTTGGGTGGTGCCCAAGGGCCGTGTCGGCGGGCGCGGCGAGGCGCCGCTCCCGGTGCACCGCAGCCGGTGCGAGGTTCAGGAACAGGCTCTAAGCGTCAGAATTGAGCAAGCCCACTGGCTCAGGTGCCGCGCAGGAGGGCGGCGGGGCTGCGGCTGGCTGCCCAGGCGGCGGGCAGTGCGGAGGCGAGGATAGCCGTGCCGAAGCCCAGTGCTACAGCCGTCAGCGGTAGCCGCAAGCCGATCGCTGGCGCCCAGCCCCGCGCTCCGGCCATGCAAATGGTTCCGACCACACCGGCCAACGATCCGACTGTCCCGCCAGCCAGACCGATCAGGGCACCCTCCGTCACGAACCCTCGCCAGATCGCTAACCTGCTCGCGCCGACAGCGCGGCGCAAGGCGATCTCAGAGGCGCGTTGATGGATCGCCAGGAGCATTGAGGTGGCTGCACTCATCGCCGCTAACCCCAGCACCACCCAGCCGAGGGTGTTCATCAAGCCGGTCAAATTGGAAGCCACCGCAGCTTGCAGGGAAGCCCGTCCCGAGGGTACCGAGACTTCGATCCCTCCGGGGTTGTCAGGCGCCAAAGCGAACGGAATCGCGTCGTGAAGTGCCTCAGCCCTGCCCGCGGTGGCCGCCACCAGGATTTCGCCGCTAGCCGGAATGGCCATCAAGTCGGCGTCGGCGGGCGACAACAGCAAAGCGTTGTCCAAACCCTCCACACCAGTAGCCGCCAGCACAGCGGTAACAGGCACCGGGTGCTGGTTGACCCAGACCAGCACATCCGTCGTGGCGTCCGCTACGCTCAACAACTCGGCCGTCTTGGAGCCCAACACCGCGACCAACCCGCTCCAGGTGTTGTCCAACGTGGCGAGCGGTGCGCC
>JAIRNM010000218.1 GCA_031258055.1 Bifidobacteriaceae bacterium | reverse complement strand
GGTGGTCGTAAGTCCAACTACTGAGCGTTTTCGGCCAGTACTTTGAGTTACGGACACATGGTGCCGCTGCCGCCACCCCGGCGTTCGCCCGTGGGCGTCAGGAGAGGAGCTTGGTGGTGCCGGAATAGAAATGGATGACCGGCACGCCGAGCGCGCGCCGCGCCTTCGACGACCAATCCTCGTGCAGCGCGTCACCAACCAAGTGCGGCCGCGTTATGAACACCGCCGCCGTGGCCTTGGTCGAGGCGATTGTTTGGACCAGGGCGGCGATCGGATCGCCCGGGATGACTTCGCCGTCAGCTTTGAGGCCCAAGGCCCGCAGCTCAGCCAGCGATTCCCGCAGAATGATGGCCGCGCGCTGAAGGGACGGTGCGTCTGGGTCGTGCCCGCGCAACGTTGCCCAAGCGTCGGAGACTTCCCCCAGGGCTAGGTGGTCCATGGCGGCGCGCAGGCGCGGTTCTGTGTCCGTGGCTGGGACTAGAAGCTGAACGGTGACGCCCGAACCGTAAAGCCCTGTGATCTGGGCGATGTCAGACGGGCCAAGGTCAGTGTCGGCTACGACGGCAATGGTTCTGGAAGCCATGTCTCAAACCTATACCGGGGCGCAGGGGGCTGGCTGGACCAGCCGACCGCCGGTTCGCGCTCGGACAGCCGCCAGGCGGGGCCGAGCGGCGGGGCGTGGGCGTCGCCGCTTTCAGCCAGGTCGATGACGGTCACTTCCGCCCGCTCGGCAATCGGTTCGAACAGCCGGTAGACCTGCTCGCCGCCAATCACCCAGAGCGGCCCCGGTAGCCCGCTGAGGTCGGCCTGCGCCAGTGCTTCGGCCCGATTTCGGACTGTCACCGCGCCCCGTGCCGTCCAGTCGGGCCGCCGTGTCAAGACCAGGTTGGCCCGTCCGGGCAGGGGCCGGAAGCGATCGGGCAGCGATTCCCAGGTGACCCGGCCCATCACGACCGGATGGCCCCAGGTCAATTCCTTGAAACGGCGCAGATCGGCGGGCAGGCGCCAAGGGATGGCGCCGTTACGCCCAATCACGCCGTCAACGGTTCGGGCCCAGATCATGGCGACGGGCGGATGGACAACTTGGCCGGTCATACCGCCACCGGCGCCTTGATGGCCGGGTGGTACTGGTAATCAGGGAAGACGAAATCGGATGGCTGGTAGGACAACAGCGCCGACGCCCGGCGAAGTTCCAGGTGAGGCGGCGGATAGGGGGTGCGGCCAAGTTGAAGGCGGACCTGGTCGAAGTGGTTGGTGTAGATGTGGCAGTCGCCGCCGGTCCAAATGAATTCGCCGACGGCCAGCCCGGTCTGCTGGGCCATCATGTGGGTCAGCAGCGAGTAGGAGGCTATGTTGAAGGGAACACCGAGGAACATGTCGGCGCTGCGCTGATAGAGCTGGCAGGACAGGCGTCCGTTCGCCACATAGAACTGAAACAGCAGGTGACAGGGCGGCAGGGCCATCTGATCGAGGTAACCCACATTCCACGCCGAGACAATCATCCGGCGCGAATCGGGTTGGTGCCGGATCAGGCCCAAAACCTCTTTGATCTGGTCCACGCTGCCGCCATCGGGCCGCGGCCAGCTTCGCCACTGCACCCCGTAGACGGGACCCAATTCGCCCGCCGCGTCCGCCCATTCGTTCCAGATCCGCACGCCTTGTTCCTGCAACGGCTTGACGTTATGGCCGCCGCCAAGAAACCACAAGAGTTCCGCGATCACGGATTTGACGTGAACGCGCTTGGTAGTAATCAGCGGGAATCCTTCGGCTAAGTCAAAGCGCATCTGTTCGCCGAAGAGGGACACAGTGCCGGTTCCAGTGCGGTCGGTCTTCTTCACGCCATGGGCCATGACTTTGGCTAAGAGGCTTTCATAAGGTGGACGGCTCACCTGGCCATCGTAGTCCGGCCTAATGTGACAGCCAGGCCGGCCTGGGCCAGTTTCGCCTCTAGTTCGGTGAGCCGTTCGGGCGGGAGTGAGAGGGCCAGCTCGGTTTGTTCGCCATAGACCACTTGGCCGATGCCGACCCCTTCCGCTCTCGCCGCCCAGTCGCGCAGGAGATTCTCGGCCCGCCCGCCTTGCGCGGCCGGTACCGTCACCGTTAAGTGCAGGCTGGGCTCATCGACCCAGAATTCGGCCAGCGCCAAGGCGGCGCTCACGCCGCCGCCATAAGCCCTTATCAAACCGCCACGGCCAAGTAGAATCCCGCCGAAATAGCGGGTCGAGACAGCCAGGATGTCGGTCACGCGCTCGCGTCTGAGCACTTCGAGCATCGGCAGCCCGGCAGTACCGGCCGGTTCGCCGTCGTCGTTGGAACGTTGGACGGCGGCATCGGTCCCTATCACCAGGGCAGAGGCGTGGTGGCGGGCAGCGTGATCGCGGCGCCGGACCGCGTTCAAGTGCTCCTTGGCGGTGGCGGCATCTGCGACCGGGAACAACCGCGTGATGAAACGCGATTTGCGGACGATCTCCTCACTCGTCACCGCCTGCGCGAGGTGTCTGAGTCCTCCCATAGGCAGAACCATATAGGCTGGCCGGGGACACCTATGGACATCATGAGCAAGTCGAGCGACCGCACAAGCCGGATTTGGACAGTACCGAACGCCATTTCTTTCTTGCGCCTGTGTTTGGTGCCCGTGTTCGTCTACTTGGTGATCCGGCGGGCCGATGTCTGGGCCATCGTGGTGCTGGCTTTCTCTGGCGTGACTGATTGGCTGGATGGTCTGGCGGCGCGTCGGCTCAATCAATACTCAAAACTTGGCCGCTTGCTGGACCCGGCGGCGGACCGGCTGTTCATCTTGTCGACAGTCTTCCTGCTCGGTTGGCGCGAGATCATCCCCTGGTGGCTGGTCGCTCTGCTAGCCGCCCGTGAGGCGGTCTGTGGTCTGGCCCTGGCTGTGCTCAAGCTCAAGGGGATCAACCCGCCAGCGGTGGTATTCGTTGGCAAGGTTGCCACCTTCGCCCTGATGTACGCTTTCCCGCTGTTGTTGCTAGCCGAAGTCTCCTACAAGTTAATCGGTCAGCTCGCCTGGGTGGTCGGATGGGCTTTCGCCATCTGGGGGCTTGTCCTGTACTGGGTGGCGGCAGGCGCCTACCTGATCGAATCCTATCGAGCGCTAAGGCAGCTCGGGGCTAGCTCACGGGCGCGATGAGGCAGCCATGAGACGCCCCGACGAGTCAATGACGCTGCTCACCGAGGTGCTCGAACGCCCGCTTGACGGTGGCTACGCCGAGGCGGCCCGCCGCAAAGCCGCCGG
>JAIRNM010000161.1 GCA_031258055.1 Bifidobacteriaceae bacterium | reverse complement strand
ACCAACGCGGGCAGGGGAGCGCTCAGCTCAAGCGAGCAGGTGTCCTCCTGGCGCCGGATGGTCGCTTTTCCATTCGAAACCGTCAAGCTGGCCGCACCTGTCAAAGCGGGAATCTGGAGCCGTGCGGCCAGCTGGACGGGGATCAGGGAAGTAGTCGCGTCGGCCGAACCAGCGCCACAAAGGATCAGGTCAGCGGCGCCGGCTTGACGGACGGCGGCGGCTAGGACGAGCGAAGTGCCCAGGGCGTCCGAACCGACGATGCCGTCATCGCAGACGTGGATGCCACGGTCCGCGCCCATTTGGAGAGCCCGGCGGACGGCTTCTTCGGCTTCATCGGGGCCAACCGTCAGCGCCACTACCTCAGCGCCGGTTTCGGCGGCCAGTCGGCGCGCTTCCTCTAGCGGGTACTCGTCCAGTTGGCTCAGCAAGCCGTCGCCGCCGCGGTCCAAACGGCCGCCGTCGAATTGATAGCCGATCTCAATGTCCGGAACATACTTGACCAGCACGATTATCTTCACAATGCCTCCTTTAGGGCGGGTTGGGGTGATGGCTCCAGGGTCAAGGCGGGGGCAGCTATGGCAAGACCGGTGTCCGATGCCGACGGGCGAGCGGCCCCAGGCGCCGGTCCGGGCGCCGTCACCCGGTTTGCCGCTGGAGGCTCAATCGCGGATGCTGCAGAGGGAGGCGCCTCAGCTAGGGCAGCTATGGCCAACGGAGACTGCGGTGCGATTCCAGTCCCCGCCGACTCAGGCGCAGTCGGTGTGGGCGCGGCTGGCTCAGGCGGTAGCGAGGCGAGCAAGAGTTGGGCGATATCTTGGACCGGCACCCCCGGTCCGTTGGTTTCAGACGCGCTGGCGTCCGCCAGCATGACATTGCAGAAGGGGCAGGCGGTTGCCACAGTTGCGGCGCCGGTGGCGACGGCATCGCCGAAACGCCGGGCGTTGATGCGTGGGGCGGCTTCCTCCAGCCACATGCGGGCGCCGCCTGCGCCGCAGCAGTTGCCCTGGCGGCCGGATCGCGCCATTTCGACCAGTTCCAGGCCGGGAATGGCTCCCAGTACCCGCCTCGGCGCCGTCACCTGGTTGTTATGCCGGGCCAGATAGCAGGGGTCCTGGTAGGTGACTTGATTCAGTTTGTCTGGCAGAGCCTCCGGCGTCAGTTTGCCTTGCTCGATCAGCGAAGCGAGCAATTCGGTGTGGTGAAACACCTGGTAGTGGCCGCCAAACGGGCCGTACTCCTGGGACAGCGAATTCAGGCAATGGGCGCAAGTGACCACAATCTTGGTGGCGCCCGCGCCGTTCAAAGTCTCGACGTTACGAGCGGCCAGTGAAGCGAAGATGGATTCGGAACCGGCCCGCCGGGCCGGATCGCCAGTGCAGCACTCGTCCGACCCGAGGACGGCGAAGCTGACTCCGGCTTTAGTTAGTAGCCGCGCGAAGGCGCGAGCGGTGGCTTGACCGCGTTCATCAAAGGCCCCAGCGCAGCCGACCCAATAGAGGTATTCAACCTCTCCCAGCGAGGCAACATCTTGGCCTAGCACCGGCACCGTTATGTCCAGTCCTTTCGCCCAGTCGAGCCGCTTCTTGGCCAGCATTCCCCAGGGGTTTTGGCGGCGTTCCAAGTTACGGAAGGTGCTGTTCAGCTCAGCCGAGAAAGAGCCTTCGACTAGCACCTGGTGGCGGCGCAATTCGATGATCTGGTCGACTTGTTCCAGACCAACCGGACAGACGTCAGTGCAGGCACCGCAGGTTGTGCAGGCCCACAGCGCCTCCACCTCGACCGCCCAGGCCGATTCGCCGCCGACCAGCGGCAAGGGCTCCTTTTCTGAGCTGAAAGCATGATCTCGCAGTGCTCCGACCAGCAATTTTGGGCTGAGCGCTGTGCCGGTTGCCCAGGCCGGGCAGACTTCCTGGCAGCGCCCGCATTCGGTGCAGGTGGCCAGCGCCATGCGGTCGCGCCAGGTCAGGTCCGCTACGAAGCCGGCCCCGAGGCGCTCGAAGACTGACTCGTCTAAGTCGGGGTCTTCCAGGTCGACCGGCTGGCCGTCGACGACCAGTCCGGGCAGCGGGCCCAAGGCGGCAGAACCGTCAGCGTTCCGCCCAGTCCACAAGTTCGGGAAGGCCAAGAACCGGTGCCAGGCCACACCCATGGTGGGCGTCAGCCCGACCACAACCATCCAGGTGTAGGAGACCAGGATCTTGGCCAGGGCGAGGGCGTGAATCCACAGCGCCAAGCTGGCATCAGCCGAACCGTCCGAAGCCGACGAACCAGCCAGATAGAGCGAGCCGATCCAGGCGGTCGAAGGGAAGTATTGGGGCCGGTCCGCCGCTGCCACCAGCGCGGACTCCAAGCCGCGCAACCACACCACCAGCGCGCAAACTACCCCCACCGTCGCCTCGACATAGCGCGCCCGCCACTGGTGGGAGCCGAAGAAGCGCGAGTTTCGACCCAAGGAGCGGCCTGAAGCGCGCAGCCGCACACCGATTAGGAAGACGATGCCGCCCAGTCCCGCCCAAGCGAACAGTTCCGTCAACCAGCCCCAAGGCGCCCAATGGCCTACTACTGGCAGTTCGAAGGCTGCGTTGAACAGCTGTCCGGTCGCCTGCGCCAGAGTGGTCACCAAGACCAGGAAAGACACCATTGTGAACCAGTGCGCCAAGCCCACCAGCGGTTTGCGGCCCAGCTTTCGGTGCAAGAGGAATTCGCGCAGCATAGCGCCGGTTCGGCGCCAGGGGTGATTGCGGCGTGACCTGGCCAACTCCGGTGCGCCAGCCGCGAATTGGCGGGCGAAGATCACCAGCCGCCAGATCAAGGCCGTCCAACCGACGCCCGTGGCGACAAGCCCAGCTAAGGCGAAGCCAATCATCCGCTGCTCTCCCCTGGGACAATCAAACCTAGCTGAGCCCGTGTCAAAGCCTTGCGACCGGCTGGTCGCCAACAAGCGGCGGAGCGGCCCCGGGTCCACCGAGATTGCCGCCCGGGGCCCCGCCGGTCCCAGGCAGTCCAGGCACCCAATCAGTCCCAGCCAGTGGGCGCCGGGTCATTGCCGCCGCCTCAATTGTCAGCGCCACTAGATCCTCCGGCTCTAAGTGGAGCAGATGGGCCTTGCCGCAAGCCCTGGCTATGATCTGGGCTTCCATCGTCATTACTCGCAGCAGGTTGGCCAGGCGGTGTCCAGCTACTTCGGGGTCTAAACGCCGCGACAATTCGGGGTCCTGGGTGGTGATTCCAGCCGGGTCCTGGCCCGCCTGCCAATCGTCGTAATAGCCAGCGGCCGAGCCGATCTTGCGGTATTCGGCCTCCAAAGCCGGGTCATTGTCACCCAACGCGATCAAAGCAGCGGTGCCGATTGAGACGGCATCGGCCCCTAGCGCCAAGGCTTTGGCCACATCGGCCCCGGAGCGTACCCCGCCCGAGACGATCAACTGGACTTCGCGGTGCAGCCCCGCTTCCTGCAGAGCCTCGACCGCCTGGGTGATGGCGGCCAGGGTCGGAATGCCGACGTGCTCAATGAAGACCTCTTGGGTGGCGGCCGTGCCGCCTTGCATCCCGTCCAGCACAATCGCGTCGGCGCCCGCCTTGATCGCTAGCGCGACATCGTAATAGGGCCGCGAGGCGCCAATCTTGACGTAAACGGGCTTCTCCCAGTCGGTTATCTCGCGCAGTTCAAGGATCTTGATGCGCAAGTCGTCGGGACCGGTCCAGTCCGGGTGGCGACAAGCCGAACGTTGGTCTATGCCGACCGGCAGGGTTCGCATTCCGGCCACCCGGTCGGTGATCTTCTGGCCCAACAACATGCCGCCGCCGCCCGGTTTGGCGCCTTGGCCCAGTACTACCTCAATCGCGTCAGCCATCCGCAAGTGGCGCGGGTTCATACCGTAACGCGAAGGCAAGTACTGGTAGACCAGGGTGTCGGAATGGCCGCGTTCCTCTTCGGTCATCCCGCCGTCTCCCGTGGTGGTGGAGGTGCCAACGGCGGAGGCACCGCGTCCAAGGGCTTCCTTGGCTGGTCCCGACAAGGATCCGAAACTCATCCCGGCGATTGTCACCGGTGTCTTCAGGTGAAGCGGTTTCTGGGCGAAGCGCTGGCCTATGATGACATCGGTGTCGCAACGCTCGCGGTAGCCCTCAAGCGGATAACGGGACATTGAAGCGCCCAGGAACAGCAGATCATCGAAGTGCGGCAGTTTGCGCTTGGCGCCGCCGCCGCGAATGTCGTAGAGCCCAGTCAAAGCGGCACGCCGGATCGCGGCGATCGTGGTCCGGTCAAAGGTCGCGTTCTCGCGTAGGCCCAAGGCGGCCGGGTCGCTCGGCGGGCAGGGCGGGGCGGCGGCATCGGCAACCGGGTCAGCGGCGTTGTCAGCGGTGGTGATCGTGGTCATCGGAAGTCTCCTGATCTGGAAGAGCAGAGAACGCTAGTAAGCGAAGGCGTTGTCGACGTGGAAGTTGTAGAGCTGGCGGGCCGAGCCGTAGCGGCGGAACTCGGCCGGATTGTCGGTTCGTCCGGCGGCGGCCAGCAGCGCCGTCAACTCGGCTAGATGTTCTGGCCGGAGCGGCTTTTCGACGCAGTCGGCCCCCAACTGGCCAACCGAACCCTTGACGTAAAGGCGGGCCTCGTAGATCGAATCGCCCAGGCCATCGCCAGCCTTGCCGCAGATCACCAGCCTGCCGGCTTGGGCCATGAAGGCGGACATGTGGCCCACATCGCCGCCCACAACGATGTCCACACCTTTCATCGAGATACCGCAACGGGCGGCGGCGTTCCCATCTACGACCAGCAAGCCGCCGTGGGCGGTCGCCCCGGCCGACTGTGAGGCGCTGCCCTTCACATGGACGCGGCCACTCATCATGTTCTCGGCCACGCCCACTCCGGCGTTGCCGAGGATCTCGACCGTCGCCTCCTCGTTCATACCGGCGGCGTAGTAGCCGACATGGCCCTCGATTCGGACCTCGATCGGTTGGGTCAAGCCAACAGCTATGGCGTGCGCCCCAGCCGGGCCAGTGACAGTCCAGCTGGAACCGGCTGGCGCCTGGTGCAGGGCCTGGTTTAGTTCCCTGACGGAACCAGCGCCGAGGTCGAAGCTGTTGGCGCTGACAGGTTTGACAGGTTCGGAGAGGGAGAGCGTTCCCATACGTACACCACTTCCGGGTCAGGCTCGAAGATACGAGCGGTTTCAATACCGGGGAGGCCATCTAAGTAGCGGTACTCGCTGGCGACGGCCACCAGGTCGGGTGATTCGGCCACGATGGCCGGTTTGCAGGCGATGGCGTCTCGCACCACCGCGAAGGCGGTGGCGGAAGACACCAACAGGGTGTAAAAGCCGTCGAAGGTCCGGGTCAGGTCCTCCAAGGCGCCACGCATGGAGGCCCCTTCGGCTAGCCGTGAAGCGACGAAACGAGCGCCGACTTCAGTGTCGTTCAGCGAGTCGAAGCGAACGCCTTGCTTGACCAGACGCTTGCGAATGGCTTCGTGGTTGGAGAACGAACCGTTGTGGACCAAGCACTGGTCCGGCCCGACTGAGAAGGGATGCGAACCGCCCGGTGTCACCGCCGACTCTGTTGCCATCCGGGTGTGGGCCACGCCCTGCCAGCCGCCGCGTCGCCGCAGTTGCCACTCCTCGCAAAGAGTCTCTGGCTCGCCAGCGTTTTTCAGCACAGTCAACGAGTGGCCGCAGGAGATGACAGTGAGTTCTGGCAGCGCCCGGCCTGCGGCTGCTTCTAAGAGGGCCGATGGCCCAGCGGCGGTGAGGACCAGGCTCTGGCCGAAACGGGCCGCCGTGACATCTTCTAGGG
>JAIRNM010000134.1 GCA_031258055.1 Bifidobacteriaceae bacterium | reverse complement strand
CACGAACGGGCGCGCGCGGAATTCGGGGATGTCGACCTAGCGCGGGCGGTGGCCCTGGTCTTTGGCCTGGTGTCGCTGCTGACGGCGGCCTTAGTGATCGCCAACACCTTCCAAGTGACGATCGCTGGGCGCACCCGAACCCTGGCCTTGCTGCGCTCGGTTGGGGCCACCAGCGGACAGATCGGCCGTTCGGTGATGACTGAAGCCCTCATAACCGGACTGATCGCCTCTATTGGCGGCCTGGCGGCGGGATGGGGATTAATTCGCCTTGCCCTGCTGGTGGCAGGGCGCTGGTATCCGACCATCCCGGTGCCTAGCGGTGTGGCCATGTCGCCCGTGACCATCGCCGCTGGGTTGGTTATCGGAACCTTGACCACGGTGGTGGCCTCTCTCGCTCCCGCCCGCCTCGCCACGGCGGTGGCGCCGATTGAGGCGCTGCGGCCGCGCGAGGCGCCGCGCCTGGCCGCGCCCGCGGGCCGGACCCGTCTGCGCTGGTCAGTGGGGTTGGCGGCCTTTGGCGTTGTCGCTCTGGTCGGCTCGGTCTATCTGACCAACTCCGTCGCCGAGGTCACCTATTCGAGTGATGCCGTGATAGTCCTGGGCGCGGCCGGCGCCGTCGTCGGTGGGGGCTCGCTCGCCGCCGGTGTGATTGTCGGTGCCGTCTTCTGGCTGCCCAAGGTGGTCGGCCGGATCGCCGCGCTCCTGGCCAGACGCCGGGGCGGCGTGCGGATCGCGGCGGCCAATGTGACCCGCAATCCGCGCCGGACCGCCGCTACCGCCACCGCCCTAATGATTGGGGTGACCTTAGTCAGTTCGATGCTGGTGGCGGCGGCCTGTTTCACGCGCTCGTTCGAACACTCGGTGATGACGGAAACACCGGTTGACCTGCAGGTGGGCTACGCCCCGATGACGATCATGGCGGAGGATGACCCGTATGCGGATGAATGGGAAGACAGTGTCAGCGAGATAGACCCTGCGCTGATAGATGAGTTAGAGGCGGTCGATGGACTGTCAGCCCGCGCCACTATCGGTACCGTGCCAGTCGTTATTGAGGACGATGAGGGCACTTCAGTCCTCTACACGGTTGTCAGCGCCGACCCAGAGGAATTGCGCGAAACCCTCAACATCCCTGACTTAGCCGATCGCCTTGAGCCCGGCGCCATCCTGGTAGACGGCTACCGCAACGAGGAAATCGCCCGGATGGGCGCCCTTATGTCCTGGTCCGACGAAGAAGACGCTTCGGAAACCCCCAGCGCCGAGCCAGTGTCCGGCTCGGTCCGGGTGGTCAGCGGCCTGGATGGCACCGCCAAAGAGTTGAAGTTCATTTACGCCGAGGAGCTAGATTTCCTCAACTTAGGCGGCATGGTAGCGGACGAGGCGACACTCGCCGCCTTCGGCGCCCCGCGAACAGTCGCCGTGATGATGAAAGTCTCTCCCCAGGCCGATGCCGCCGCCGTCCAGAACACCGTCCTCGACACCGTGACCAGCCAGTCGGCGAACGAGGTCGAGGCCTACCCCGTTACAGGGTCCGCCGTGGCGGCCGCCGAGACGCGCAAAGCCCTGGCCACCATGCTGCTGATCGGCTTAGCGCTGCTGGCCGTCTCAGTTGTGGTGGCCTTGATCGGAGTGTCCAACACCCTGTCGCTGTCGGTGATTGAACGCCGTCACGAAACCGCTCTGCTGCGGGCGCTGGGCCTCACCCGCGGCCAAAGCCGCTGGATGATGGCCGTCGAAGCCTTGGTCATCGCTGGAGTGGCCGGGTTGATGGGAATCATCTTCGGCATTGTTTACGGCCTTGCCGCTGGCGCCGTCCTGCTGGCACCAACAGTCGGATTGGTTGTGGCGCTGCCCGGCTGGAGCCTGGCGGCGGTCATGGCGTTGACTTTGGCGGCCGGCCTGGCGGCCTCAATCCTGCCCGGCCGCCGCGTCGCCCGCATTCCCCCAGCGGCGGCCCTCGCCGCTGAATGATCCCCCCCATCGCTTAACCATCGGCCCTGTTATTCACAGGTTTACTGCCTTAGAAGTCTAGGCGTCGGGTCGGTGCGTCAGGCTGGACGAGTGTATTTCACGCTCAAGGCCGCCGACGAACCCAGCGACTATTGGGCTGAGGACGGCTCGACGCTTCGCCAGATCCTGGCGGAGTTGGCGCAGGTGGGAGCGGCGGGAGGCCTCGCAACCGAACGAGCCGGGCCAGCCGCGACGCCAAGTAGCTGGAATTATCCGCTCGACCAGCCGCTACCAGACGGCGCTTTGGTGACGCTCGGCTCTGCTAACGCCAAAGCGATTCCGGTCCGGCCTGGCAGTTGGCGGTTGGTGCGGTTGGGCACAGCGCGGGCGGGCGCTTCAGTTCCGTTACGCTCGGCCAGTGCCCCAGTCTGGGCGGGGCGGACACACCGGGGCAAGGTGGCGCTGGCCAACCGGGCAAAGACGGCCGGTTCGGTCGGCTCGGACCGGACGCGACCACTACTGGGGACAGGCCCAATTGGTGGATCATCGGCCCTGCCGCACCACGGCATCGGGCACAGGCGGACTGGTGAGGCCGGGCTCCGGGATGGAGCGACCAGCTATGGACGATCCGGCGATGGACAGGCAGCGGAGACGGCGGCGGCGATCGGCGGCATCGGGCAAGAAGTCTGGTTGGGACGGGTGGCGGCACGTCGCGGGCAGCTAAGCGTGCGCTGGCGAAAACTCAGGCGCGGGCGCCGCCGCTGCGCTGCCGGCACCCTCCTGCGGACGGCTGATGGCAGCCTGTTCGGCTTGATCCGCGAACCGGTCGGGACGGGCTCCACGGAGCCAACCAAGCCGAAGCGAAGTTGGGCGGCCAGCGCCTCCACCGTTGCTACTGGGCTGGTCATGGCCCTGGTGATGTTCCTGATCACGGGCAACGCGCTGTGGGCGGCCATGCCGTTGGCGGGGGCGTTGGCGGCGATTGTCCCGCTTTTGGCGCGGCGCCATAAGCCGCCCTGGTTCCAGGCGATCATTGGATTCGACCCGGCGGCGGAAGGGCCGCTGATCGGTTCCAGTCCGGTCGACCTCCTGGGGGCGGCCGGGCCAACGGCGTCGCTAGCCCGCCGGATGATCGCTGAGACACTCAGACGGGCCGGACCGCCGCCCGCTTTGGCGGTGCCGCCGGACACGGCCTGGCGTTGGGCGCGATTCGCTCCCCCGGTCGGCCCGGCTGGACCCGCCCTGACCGTCGAAACGGTCGAAGGCGGTCTGCGGCTGACGCCTGGCGCTAGCTGGCCTGTCCCGGACGAAGGTAAACGTGCAGGTCAGTCGCTTGCGCGCGGCGTGCCAGGCGACCGGTCGCGAGCGCCCGACCAGTGGATAGTTCGTGACGCGGGCCTTGGCTTGATCGCCGTGCGTAGCCCCGCGACCGGCGAGCCGTTTCGGGCCGCAGCCTTGGGAACAGCGACCATGGAGGACCTGATGCGGAAGTGGGCGGGGGCGGCCCAAGTGTCCACCCCGCCCGCCAGCATCCCGCTCGAGCGGGAGGCGATCATATCCAACTGGTCGGCGGGCGAGCTTCCCCCCATCGGTCTGACCGATCAAGCCGTTGCCATAAGTCTGGATCTGAGCGTCGATGGACCACACGCGCTGGTGGCAGGCACCTCGGGTTCTGGCAAGTCCGAGTTTCTGCGCGCCCTCATGCTGTCTGAATGCCTGACCAATCCACCGGACCGGCTCATCATTGTGGGATTAGACCACAAGGGCGGCGCCACCTTCCGCGACCTTGAGCATCTACCGCAAGTCGTTGGGGTGGCCACCGACTTGGACAGCGCCGGTACGGCCCGCGTCTTGACCTCACTGGAAGCGGAATTGTCCGGCCGCGAGCGCCTACTTGAGCGTCATGCCGTCGCCGCTTGGGGAGAATTGCCGACCGCTGTCCGACCGCCTCGTCTGCTGGTGGTGGTCGATGAGTTCCGCACCCTGCTTGACGCCCTGCCAGAGGCGGCCGCGCGGCTCGAGCGCTTGGCCGCCCAAGGCCGATCGCTCGGCATGGGCTTAGTCCTGGCCACGCAACGGCCCGCCGGGGCTGTCAGCGCCCAGTTACGGGCCAACCTTGCGCTCAGGGTTTGTTTCCGCGTGGCCACAGAGGCCGATTCGCTGGATGTTCTCGGTTCGACCGATGCCGCCCAGATCGACCCCGCCAAACCCGGCTCTTGCATTGTCTCCAGCGCTGGGCGGCCACCCACCCGGCTCAGAGTGCGGCTGCTCCCTCCCCCGCCGCGCCGTCCTGCCAGAGCCGTCGAGTGGCCATCGCGCTGGTTACCGCCTTCTCCGGCCGCCACCGATCCGCGTGAACTGGTCGCCGCTGTCGTGGAAGCGGCTTCGCTGGTCGGTGCTACGGCGCCGCCCGCTCCTTGGCTGGCCCCACTGCCCGCCCGCCTTGGGATCCGTGCCTTGGGTTGGCCCGGTCCAGGGCCAGCCGTGATCCTGGGGTTGGCCGATCTGCCTGGGTCTCAGCGCCAAGAACCCCTGGCTTGGACCCCTTCGAGTGGCCATCTGGCGGTGCTCGGGCCACCTCGTTCAGGACGGACCACCGCCGCTGTCACGGCATCGGCCGGATTGGCCGCGATCGGCTGGCCCACCCACGTCATCTCCCATCAACCAGCCGCGTTCACTGGTCTGGTCGGGTTGCCTGGCTTCGGCTCCCTGGTGGATGCGCGGGACGGCGAGAGAGTCTGCGAACTTCTCGGCTGCCTTGGCCGTGGCCGCTTGGCTCTGGTGCTGGACGCGGCAAGCGAACTGGACAGTCTGGTCACAGCTTCAGATGGGCGTCCGCTTATCGATTCCCTAGTTCAGGGCGCGATCGCGCCCGGTGCCGCCCTGGTCGTCACAGCCCCGGCCAAACCGGTCCGCTGGCTCAGCCTGTGCGGCCAACGCTTAGTGCTGCCAGTGGCTGACCTTACTGACGCCCTCACCCTCGGTCTGCCGCGCGAACTGGCAGGCTGCGAGCGCACACCGGGCCGGGTGCGTTCGCTCGGTTCGGGAGCACCAGTGATGGCGCAACTAGCTCTGCCCCCCTCTGCCAGCGAGTTGGAGGCGCTCGTCAGCCAGTCAATTCCCGACTTCGCGCTAACCGCTGGCACGAGCGCCCGACGGATCGGCGGCGCAGGCGCCGGAACCGGTGGCTCTGGCGATGTAAACGGCGGTGCGGGCACGGGAGGCGGTGGCGCGGGCGTCGGAACTGGCGGCGGAGCGGAGACTGGGCTCGCCGAGCCGCCCGAACGGGTGTTGCCGCTGCCAGAACGAGTTAGCGGCGACGACCTGCCACCAGATGGCGCGGGTCAGGTCTGGGTCGGATTGGGCGGCGCTTACGGACTGCCGCTGGCGTTGCCGATCCGCCCGGGCCAACCGCTGGCAGTAGTCGGCCCGGCCGGTTCTGGCCGCTCCACTGCCTTAGCCACGCTGCACCGCCGCCTGACCGCCGCTGGCCATTCGGCTGTCTGGTTCAACGCCGGACGGACGCGGCGCTGGGAGGAAGTCACCGGCGCCTTGGGCGCCGGTCAAGTGGCGATAGTCGATGACTTAGAGTCCGTCAGCGGACCGGCACCCAATGCCCTGCCTTCCACCGGAACCCTGATCGCGGCTTGCACTACAGCCACGGCGGCGGCCTTCCGGCCCCCCTCCCAGTTGTTCCACAACAGCCCGGCGGGCCTCCTCCTTTGGCCCACCCGGCGCGGCTCCGCCACCGCCTTCGGCCCCGGCGCGAACCCGCGCCCCGCTCTCGACCTGACCGGACGGACCGCCGCCGAACCCCCCGGCCGTGGCCGCCTAGTCCTAGGCGGCAAGTCCCACCCCATCCAAGTAGCCACCTAATGGGCCCCGTCACAGAGCCCGCGGATCGTGCTAATATGTGGTCAGACCATATATGACCAGACCAGTAAGGCATGAACATGCGCACCGTCAGCTTGGTGGAGGCCAAGACACATTTGTCGAGCTTAGTAGACCAGGTTGCCGCTGGTAACCCCTTCGTCGTCACCAAGCACGGCCGACCGGTCGCCCTAATGACCACCGTGACCGGCCAGGTGCATCCGCCACAACGAATCGGCTTCCTGCGCGAACGGTTCGAGGGCTTCGAGTTACCGAGCGACTTCGACTCAATGATGGCAGAAGAGATTCAGGGGATGTTCGAGGGCAATCCGCATGAAGCTTCTTCTTGACTCGAGCATTCTTATCCTGTCCGCCAAAGGCTCACCGCCCGCTGGGGCGACCAGCTTGATCGAAGACCGCGCACACCAGCTCTACTTCTCGGTCGCGGCTCTATGGGAAATCACCATCAAGTACGGTTCCGGGAAGCTCAAGCTGCCGGTGACCCCGTGGGAGCTACAAGCGGGATTGCTGGAAAGCGGGTATCTGAACTTGAACATCACCGCGCCACATGTCAACCAGTTACCAGCGCTGAGAGAGATTCACCGCGACCCGTTCGACCGCATCATGGTGGCCCAGGCCATAGTGGAGGGCATGTTGCTTGTCACCACAGACGCCACCCTGTCGGGCTACGGAGACATGGTCAAACAGGTCTGATACCTCAATCGGGTGGGCCAAGCGGCGAGATCCCGCGACTCCGCTGTCGCTCCGCGCGGGCTGACTAGCGTGAGAAGACCATCCCCTGGTTCTGGAGCCAGTGGTAGCCTCGAAGCATGAGTGGTACAGCAGTAATGACAGTGGGAGACAGAGGTCGTGTTGTCATCCCGCAGGCTGATAGGGAACGCTGGGGTTTCACTCCCGGAACCAAGCTCGTCCTACTTGAGACGCCTGGGGGGCCGCTTTTGTTGACCAGAGACCAGCTATTGGATCGTGTCCAGGCTGATTTCGCCGGGCACGGCGAGCTGCTCGCCGAACTGCTAGATGAGCGGCGCGCCGAGGCCAGGGCTGAGGCTGAGCTGTGAAGGTTCTGGACGCGTCCGCCCTGCTCGCCTTCTTCCTCAAAGAGCCAGGGGCCGAGGCAGTTAAAGCCGCCCTCGAAGAGGGAGCGGTCTGCGGCGCCGCCAACTACTCTGAATTCGCCCAAAAGACTCTCCGAGGCGGGCGCGATTGGCCAAGCGCGCGAGTCCTCCTAGACGCATATCATCTCCAGATAGAGCCAGTCACCAGGGAAGATGCCGAATGGGCGGCCCGCCGC
>JAIRNM010000105.1 GCA_031258055.1 Bifidobacteriaceae bacterium | reverse complement strand
GGCCGGCACAATCATCCTGCTGAGCGCCATAGTCATCTGGTTCTTGTCCTCCTTCGGCGTGGTGGACGGCCATTTCCAGATGGTTGAAGACCTGAACGATGGCTTGCTGGCTGGCCTTGGCGCTGGGATCGCCCCGATCTTCGCGCCGCTCGGCTTTGGCACCTGGGACGCCACTGTCGCCACCATCACCGGCCTGGTCGCTAAAGAAAACGTGGTGGCGACCATGGGTGTGCTCTACAACCTGGGCGAGGTGGGCGAGGACGATCCGACCTTGCTCGCCACCTTCGGGACGCATTTCACCGCCGTGTCTGGCCTGTCCTTCCTTGCCTTCAACCTGTTGTGCGCGCCTTGCTTCGCCGCCATCGGCGCCATCCACCGGGAAATGAACAACGCCCGCTGGACCTGGTTCGCGATTGGCTATCAAACCGTCTTCGCCTACTCGATCGCGCTGCTGGTCTACCAGTTCGGCGCACTGGCGACCGGCGCGGGCGGCATCGGCACTGTCTTCGCCCTGGCGGTGGCCGCGCTGCTGGTCTACTTACTGGTCAGACCGCAGCCCAAGGGGGTTGACGGGACACCGCCGACGGTTTTGGACCGTGGCGTGGAGGTGGCGCGGTGAGCCCCGGAACCGTCGCCGTCGGCTTGGCGCTGCTCGCCCTGGTCGTGTGGATAGTGGCCAGAATGATCGTCCGCCGCAAGCGCGGAATCAGGAACTGCGCGGCTGATTGCGCTTGCTGCGAGACCGAAAGTAGCTGCCCGGCCGCTAAACCCGGCAGCGTCAAGGCCGCCTGGACCGGACCAGTCCCCCTCGATCTGGGAGGATTTCACCGAACACCCGCCGACCCGTCTTGACTAGCCTCAGAGCAAGGCTCTGACCGCCAACCGCGCGTCCCTAACCTCGGCGCGGACCTGGGTGGTCTTCTACTTGGAAAACCTGGCACAATGGAAGCCACGCATCAGGGCCTCTAGCTCAGTTGGCAGAGCACCGGACTTTTAATCCGTGGGTACTTTCAATGTAAGGCTCCGGTCAGGAAGACCAGGCAGCCGACTTCTTCGCGTGCGCAACTACGACCGCGCAGCGGTCTTGATGCGCGGTCTCACCGCACGGCGATGGTGCGGTTATGACTGTTTCTCCCGCCGTTTTCTCCTCGGGGCCGATCGAGGGTGTCTTGTCGCGCGAGGAGGCGTTGGCGCTGACTGAGACGATCCGGGAGGCGACGGTCGTGTTTTTCGAGGCCTGGGCGAACGTTGATGACGCGATCCAGCGCGCGTACCAGGGGAGGGCTTGGCAGGTGTTGGGCTACCTGTCGTGGGAGGCGTACTGCGAGGCAGAGTTCTCGGAAGTGAAGCTGTTCCGAACAGTGCAGGAACGTCAGGACTGCGTGGCCCGGTTGGTAAGGGCGGGCTTGTCGATTCGGGCTATCACGGCGGTGCTTGGCGTCGGCAGAGGCACTGTTGAGCGTGACCAGGAATTATTAGGTGTCCCAACTGGGACACCTAATAATGAGGTTGAGGGTAGGGACGGTAAGCGGTATCCAGCCAAGAAGCTGGCCCGCGAGGACCAGTTGGCGCGGAATATTAAGATGCTTGACGCGCTGGCTGAGGGCCGTACTCAAAGCGACGTCGGGAGCCAGTTCGGGGTTGAGCAGGGCCGTGTTTCCCAGGTGAAACGTGAGATGCAGGAATACGTCGCACCGTTGGACGCAGCAGTTCAGGAGCGTGCTGAGGCGGTCTTGAATGACACGACGCTCCCACCCGAGGACCGGGCGGCGTTGTTCGCTGACCTTGTTGGTCTCCAACTGACGACCGCAAGTAGTGATCTGGCCGAGATGGAGGTTAAGGGCGGCGTCAGGGACGCGGTTGAGGTGTTGCGGCTGGTGTTCGAACCGTTTGAGCAGGGTCGGATGGATCAGTTGTCGTTTACCCGGTTGCTGCGGGAAGTCGCTGGTGACGTGTTCAAGGTGTATGCGTTGGCGACTGAGTTGTGGGCGGTGACGGGCCGAGTGGATGAGCCTTTGGATGGTGAGAGCATGGCCCGTTATCGGGCCGCTATCGGTCGCGCTCATCAGGCGTTCCTGGAAGCACCAGAGGCGGGGTGTTGACCATGGCTATCTCGGGCAGTGACCGTAACGGCCGGTTCGCGACCGCGCTTTGGCCTGGGATTGTGTTGTCGTCATTCTTGGCGATCCTTGGTTTCACGTTGTCGTTTCTGGCGTTGCGGGACGTCGGGTTGGCGTGGGGTGTGCCACTGGAAGTGTCGTGGGCGTTCCCGCTGCTGATTGATGGTTTCATCGTGTTGGCCACATGGGTGGCGTGGCGGTTTAGGACGGACGGGCTACGTGCAACTTGGTATCCATGGTCGGCGTTGATTGTGTTCTCGGTGCTCTCGGTGGTTGGTAACGCGATGCACGCCTATCCCCGGCCGGTCGGGAATCTGACGCTAGAGCCTTGGCAGGCGGCGGCGTTCTCCTCGATCCCGCCGATAGCTCTGTTGGTGGCTTCTCACATGCTGGTGGTGATCGCTACTCGCGGCGCGCGGCGCCCGGCGCATGCTGCTGACACTCCGGCCGGTGACCCGCCTGGCGGTGGCCGGGCGCTTGACGCAGAGGCACCGGCTTGGCTGTTTGATGATCTGCTGCCCGCTATGGCTGCATCAGCGCCGGACGTGACGCCGACCACGGTGAGGGCGCCGTTGGAGCCGGCAGTGCCGGTCGCCGTCGCCACAGAGCCAAGCGTTGAAAACGGAGACACTCCGTCTCGGTCCCCAAGGATGGTCAGCTCTGAACCGGCCAGGGATGTAACCCAGGGCGGTGGCGATGTTGGCAGGGAAGCTACCGGCTGGGCGTCCGATATTGCCCGGATGCCGGAGGGAACCGGGTCGGTCGCGGGGATCACTGACGGCGATCGATCAGACCAGGCTCAAGCTCCACGGCCTAAGCGAGTTGCGAAGCTAGAGCCGACGCCACTGGTGTCGCCTCCGAGGTTGCGGCTGGTTGAACCGATCAAGCCGCGTGGGGTTGTTGATGGCGTGCCGGACGAGTTCGTTGCTTGGTGTGCCGAGCGTGTGGCGCAGGGACAGCGGATCGTCCACGCTGAGGCGCATCGTGCTTTCCCTTCCTTGGGGTCTATTTCTACTGTCCGGCGCCGGGTTGGGGAACTGACCGGCCCGGACGGTTTGTTGGCGTCCGCTGAGGCTGCCACCAACTGGCTTGCACCCATTGCTAGTCAGCAGCCTCAGCGGGCTTTACCTGGGGGTGTCCGGTGAGGAGCCCTTAAACACGATGTGGCCGACCCGCCTAAACGGATCGGCCAACGTCATGGTTCCGAGAAGCGATCCCGGAACTGCTTTCAAGAAGAAAGCACACTCCTTCTGTGAAGAAAGAAGAACATGATTATGGTACATGATTCGCAGGCCTATAGGGAAGCCCTGGATTGGGCGTTTCACGCTCCGGTTGGTTCACCGTTGGAGCGGTGCGTCCTGGTGGATATGGTTCGGGTGGGTGCGTATTGGCCGAACCGGTTGGCGTGGTGTCCAACGGAGTTGGGGACGCAGGATTTCTGTGGGGCGTCTGTCTCGGAGATCTCCGGGGCGGTTGACCGGTTGCAGTACGTGTGGCAGTACATTTGTGAACGTAACGGTGACAACCTGGCGGTTGGGTCGCCGGGTTTCTGTCTGATCCTGCCTAGCCAGTTGGTGGGGGCGGGCTGATGAGTTTAGCGGCGATGATGTGGGCTATCTATCGGGCGCCTACTGAGTCTGCGAGTGAGGCTCAGGTGTTGGTGGCGATGGCGGACCGGGCGGATGAGAATGGGCGCCGGGTGGCGGTGTCGGTGGCGTTTGTGGCTAAGGCGACACGCCAGTCGGCTAGGACCGTGCATCGGCGTCTGCGGGAGTTGCGGGGCCGGGGTTTGATCCGGGTGGCCCAGGATCAAAGCGCGGTCGCGTCTCTGCCGGAGGGGCGCCGGCCGGTTGTTTATGAGCTTGTGATGACGTTGGATCGTCAGCCTGGCCGTGAGCCGTTGGGCGACCCGGATACGCTTGATGAGATCACTGACGGCGAGCTCGATTGGCATTACAGCGAGGAGCAGTGGCCAGGTCCGAGCGCGGATTCGCTCGTTGACCGCCCACCATGGGACCATCCGCGAAACTCCAGGTCAGATGGGGGGTCAGATTGTCACCCCGGTTCACCTGCGAAAACGCAACCAGCCGTGACGCCTGTGGATAACCCG
>JAIRNM010000098.1 GCA_031258055.1 Bifidobacteriaceae bacterium | reverse complement strand
GTCGGCCCGTAGCTGACGCTTGGCAGCCAACTGCTTGCTGACTTGCCTACGGGCACAAGGACAAGACTCTACATGGAGGTTGCCGGGAGGACAACTGGGGGTGCACCGCGAGGAAACTGAGAGTTACCTGGAAGTAACCGGACACGGTGATCGCCCGCGGCCCTGTCCTCCGTTGAAAGACCGGAAGCCAATCCGGGTGTTGCACTAGGTCCGGCCGTCGTCCCCAGCAGTTCAGGGCCGCTGGTTTGTCGGTGGGCTGGGCGCGCGAGCGGGTTCGGTGGCTTGATGCGGGTAGGAGGCTTCCTCGTCGAACACGATTTCGAGGGGGATTCCTGCCTCTCGCAGCAGCGTGCGGGTCGGTTCGGCAGCATGATAGCGCCTGAGCGCTACCACCCGGGCTACGCCCACCGAAACCAAGAGCATGGCGCAGGTGGTGCATGGCTCCATTGAGCAGTAAACGGTGGTCCCCTCCAGCGCCAGCCCGTAGCGGGCGGCCTGAGCCAGCGCGTTCTGCTCGGCGTGGATGGTGCGGACGCAATGCGCCCTAATCGCGCCGGAGTCCTCCAAGACGTTGCGCCACAGATGACCGGCCTCATCGCAATGCGCGAAGCCCGGCGGCGCGCCCACGTAACCGGTGCAAATGATTCGCCGGTCGCGCACTATCAGGCAACCTGAGCGGCCGCGATCACAGGTCGCCCGCGCCGCGACGGCGCTGACCAGGCCGACAAAGTATTCATCCCAACTGGGGCGTTTGGTCTCCGCTTCTAGGCTCACCCGGACAGTATTCCAGTTCCGGCGCCGAGGCTTACCCGGCGCTAATCGGCGGTCGCGGGATCGGAACGCAATGCTGGCGTCGCGGCGGCTTGGGCTGAGGCCGCGTCCTGCCAGGCCAACACGGCGGCGCCGACAATCCCGGCGGTGTTGCGCAGCGCCGCCGGGACAATCTTGGGGCGCAAGTGCAGCAGCGGCAAGAACTTGTCGTGTTTGCGGGAGATGCCGCCGCCCACCACGATCAGGTCCGGCCAGAGCAGCCGGTCAATTTCCGAGAAATACCGTTGCAGCCGCCGCGCCCATTTGGCGTAGGACAAGCCTTCTCTTTCCTTGGCCGATGCCGCCGCCCATTTCTCCGCGTCGCGTCCGTTGATCTGGATGTGGCCGAGCTCCGCGTTCGGCCAGAGCTTTCCGGCGGTGATCAAGGCGACACCAATCCCGGTCCCGAGGGTCATAACGGCGACCGTGCCAGGGTGATCTTTGGCGGCGCCGAAGGCGACTTCGGCGTAGCCGGCGGCGTCAGCGTCGTTGATAACGGTCGCTTGGCGACCGGTGCCTTGGCGGACCGCTTCGGCCAGGTTCACGCCCACCCATGACTGGTCCAAGTTGGCTATCCAGGTGACCACCCCGGAGAGGATGGGGCCGGGGAAGGAGACTCCCACCGGTACATCTTGAGCCAGGCCGAAATGGTCCAAAAGCTCAGCGATGACAGCTACCACGGCATCAGGAGTGGCGGGCTGCGGCGTCGGTATCTTGAAGCGATCTTCAATCAGCTCGCCGCTGTCTAGGTTGACCGGTGCGCCTTTGATACCGGAACCGCCGACATCGACGCCGAACGCGATCTTCTCTGCCATAGTCCGCCTCCCTGGGCCGTCCTGCTCCTATCACCGGGCTGTGCGCACCCCAAGGAGGGTTGCGTCGCGCCCGCCCCATCTTTGCACATGGCACCGCTGCGCTGCTGGGCCGACTGGTAGAGGTCTGCTTGCCGGTCAAGATCCGCCGTCAGCGCGCATTTCCCCAAGCGTCATACTGTGGGCAGCTATCGTCATCCTCGTGCGGTCGCAGGACCTCCCCGGCTGACCGGAACACCCCGGGCCTGGCACCGGTGTTCCGTCTCCCGTGCCTGGCACCGCTGTTCCGGGTGGGTTGGGAAGTCGGGGGATCTCCCTGGCGCGAGGGTAGCCTGGGTCAGTGCTGGTGCCGCTAAACGACCCGAACGACTCACGCTTGGAGATGTATTACCGCCTTACCGACGTCGCCTTACGCCGCCGGATTGAGCCCGAGCGCGGGCTGTTCATGGCCGAATCGGCGGAAGTGATCGGCCGCGCCCTAGACGCCGGGATGGAACCGTATTCGCTTATCATGACGCCAAAATGGGCGGCGGCCCTGGACCGGCTGCTGGAGCGCCTTGATCCAGGCGTGCCGGTCTACGTCGCTTCCGATGAGGTCTTGCACCAGGTCACTGGCTTTCATGTGCACCGGGGCGCGGTCGCCGCGATGCGACGGCCGTGCTTGCCGGATTGGCCCGCCCTGGTGGCCCCGGCACGGCGTCTTTGCCTGGTCGAAGACGTTGTCGATCACACCAACCTGGGCGCTATTTTCCGGGCCGCCGCCGGTCTGGGCGTCGATGCCGTCCTCGTCACCCCGCGCAGCGCCGACCCGCTCTACCGCCGCTCGGTGCGCGTCTCAATGGGCACCGTATTTCAGGTCCCATGGACTCGAATCACGCCTTGGCCTGGGGCTTTACTTGAGCTGAAGTCCGCCGGTTGGCACGTGGCGGCCTTCTCGCCGCGGCCCGATGCCGTCGACCTAGACCACTTCGCCGCCCACCTGCCAGAGCGCCTAGCCCTAATGCTGGGAACTGAGGGTGATGGCCTGTCGGCCCATGCCTTAGAGTTGGCCGACACCTTGGTGACCATCCCGATGGCGGGCGGTGTGGACTCGCTCAATGTGGCGGCGGCATCGGCAGTAGCGTTCTGGGCGACCCGCGGGGCGAGACGACCCGCTAGGGGACGGTGTAGCCAGCGGCCCGGAACAGGGCGTACCACTCGGCCCGGGTCAGCCTAATGCCGCTGCCTTGGGCCGCGTTCCTAATCCGGTCCGGATTGGTGGTGCCCAAGACCACCTGCATGTTGGCGGGATGCCGGAAGATCCAGGCCGTGGCGATGGCGATCGGCTCAACCTTGTATTTGGCGGCGTAGGCGTCGAGCAGGTCATTGAGCTCGGGGTAGTCCGCCCGGTCGCCTAGGAAGACGCCGTCGAAGAAGCCCTTCTGGAAGGGAGACCAGGCCTGAATCGTGATGTTGTTCAGGCGGCAATAGTCGAGGAGGCCGGCGCCACGGTCGACCGACTGCGGCAGCCCTTGCATATTTGTGGCGACGCCTTCAGCAATGAGGGGCGCGTGAGTAATCGAAAGCTGGAGTTGATTGATCACCAGGGGTTGGTTGACCGAGCGTTTGAGGAGCTCAATCTGAAGCGGGGTGTGATTGGAGACGCCAAAATAGCGGACTTTGCCCTGCTCGTGAAGCTGGTCGAAGGCGGCGGCGACTTCGTCTGGCTCGACCAGCGCGTCTGGTCGGTGCAGCAGCAGGATGTCTATGTAATCGGTGCCAAGGGCTTTGAGGGAACCCTCCGCCGCCTCGATTAGGTGTTCAGTCGAGAAATCAAAGAGCGGCTCGGCCGGGACAATTCCGGCTTTGGTTTGGATGATCAGATCAGCCCGCTGAGCGCTGGTCAAGCCCAGGGCTTCGGCCCAGCGGCGTTCGCAGAGATGGTCGTAGCCGTAGACATCGGCGTGGTCAATGAAGTTGATGCCGGATTCGGTGGCGGCGCTCTGCAAGGCGCGGATCTCACTGTCCGACAGCTTGTCGATTCGCATCATGCCGGCTATGACGTTGGAGGCGAGTAGGTCAGTCCCCGGAATAATCGTTTTCTTCATGGGGTCCAGGCTACTCCCGGCGGAGGTCTTCGGGGGTTAATCGCAGGCGCGTCGAGGCGGCGGCCAGGCCCAGGACCAGGGCTGATCCGATCACCACCGTGCCCAGGGCGAAGCCCAGTTGCGGCCAGGGGAAATCGATGTAGCCGCTGCGTAGATCGGGCAGGCTGTAGCTGACGAGCGCCGCCGCGCCGCCTATGACGCCCAAGCCAACCGCTCCCGTCAGCGGGACGGCGACCTGCAGGGTTTGCGCCCGCCGCAGCACCTGTCCGGGTACCCCTAGAGCGATTTGACGGGCCACCACCGGGCGGCGCTCCTTGGCCCCGTCAACGGCGGTGATGGCTAGGTTGAGCGAAGCCACCGCCATAGCCAAGGTGATCAGCGCCCAAAAGCCGGTCAGGAGCATGACCTCATCGTTGTAGTACACCATCTCCTCCGGCACGGCCACCAAGCCGTGCGGTCTGACCGCGGCGTTCAGTTTCTCCTGAATCGCCAAGCCGCCTTGGTCCACCAGTACCCAAAGCTCGGCGGGAGATCCGAGCACGGGACCAGCTAGCTGGCGGGGAATGAACAGACCGCCGTAGTCGAACCGCCAGAAGGCGCCGTCATAGCGGATTGGCGCCGGTGGCAAGCGGATCACCTGACGGGACAGGTCGAATTGGACCGGTTTGTCCGCCGGCCAGTCTTCCACCGACAGGCTAAGGGTGTCGCTGCTCGGTCTTGGGTGTGAGGCGTCGGCGCTGGACGAATTGGAGTCCGGCTCGGTCTCCAGCCAGCGGACTTCCTGATCGCTGCAACCGGTCGTGGACGGGCTGAACAAGGCCAACTCGGCGCAGGTGCCGACAAACACCGGAGCGCCGCAATAGCGGCTGGCCGGGTCGCAGGTGTGGCGATCGGCCAGGGGAAGGTCCGCGTCGAAAGTCCAGTGGCCAACGACGGCAGCGACGCCGGGCAGTTCCTTCACGGCCGCGATTACCATCGGGAATCGCGGCGGGGATCTCCTCGCTGTCAGGCCCGGGAACGAAAGCCTTGGGTGGGTAGCCCAGTTCATCCCAATCCTCTTGGGGCCACCAGTCATCCGAGGACTGGTACATCACCAGTAGCTGCGGCCCGTCGCCCAGCAGGCGTTGCCCCATTTTGATGGCGCTGGAGTTCTCCATCCGCCAGAGCTGGCCGGTCAAAGCCACCGCGAGGAAGACAACCGCGCCCAGGCCCAGCACCAGACGGGCGCCAGAGGTCGGCTCGGCCTGGATGCCCCGCCCCGCCAACTGGACCACCGTCCGCCGGCTTTTAGCCAGCGCCGCCGCGACGCGGACGGAGAATAACGGCACACTCAAGACCAGCCCGACTAGTACCGCCACCACACCGCAAGCCACTGCCCAGGTCCGCTGGCTGTAGGAGAGCCCCGGCTCAAAGCCAAGCCAAACCAGTTCAGCGGCGCCGAACCCAAACAAACCCAGCCGCCACCAGCCACCGGTGCCACGGCGCCTCGGGCGGCCTGCTTTTGGCTCTTCCAGCAGTCGCCGCGCCGGGGCGGCCGCTAGTACTGCCGAAAACAAGCCGGCTGCAAGGGCTATAGCGGCCAGCCAGAGGGGAGACAGGGCCAAGGTCCCGCTGAACCAGCCCGGACCGTTTCTGACCGCTGCCGATGCCGCCGGAGCGGCCAAAGCGAAGATGGCCACCCCCGCGAGAGCCCCGGCCAAAGAGAGCAAGCCGTTCTCGACCGCGGCCACAGCCAGGGTCCGGCTGGGCCTGAGCCCGAGCAGCCGCAAGGCCATCAGACGCGCGTCGCGGGTCGCCGCCGACAAGCGTCCAACCGTGGCCAGAAGCATGAAGACAGGTATGGCGACAAAGATCAAGGCCACGCCGATCGTTAGGCGGACCCCCAGTTCTGGCGCGTCGTCGCTGGTCAACGCGGCGGGCAGGGCCGCTACAGCGGCGATCAGAAACGTGCCGACAGCATTACCCGCAATAATGCCGACCTGACGGCTGGCGGAATCGGCCCGCACAAACCGCCAGGCCGTGCTCAGCGTGCCGGCCACGGCGCACCGGCTGGCGGAGCGGGACTAGGCAAAGGCTTCGGCTGCCCTGTCCACGACGGATGGGTGCTGGGCTGCTCAACGCCGCCCAGGATTCGGCCGTCGCGGAGCAGGACTTCGCGGGCGGCCCAGGCCGCCACCCGCGCCTCGTGGGTGACTAGCAGCACGGCCGTGCCCAGGTCGCGGGCGGCGCTGACGAATGCCTCCAAGACCAGTTCGCCGGTGATGGTGTCGAGCGAGCCGGTCGGCTCGTCGGCCAGAATGACCTCGGGGCTAGTGACTAGGGCGCGAGCGACGGCGGCACGTTGGGCCTCACCGCCGGAGACCTCCTGGACTAGGCGGTCGGCCTGGTCCGCCACGCCCAGGCGGTCCAAGAACTCGCGGGCAAGGCGGCGGGCGGTACTGGCCTTAACCCCGGTTAGCCGCAGCGGCAATTCAACGTTCTCACCCAGAGTCAATTCTGGGATCAGGTCCCCGAATTGGAAGACGAACCCGAAGCGGTGTAGGCGCAAGTCGCTGCGCCCATTTTGCGAGAGCTGGTCGATTCGCCGTCCGGCTAGCCAGACCGAGCCCACGTCTGGCCGGAGCAAAGCGCCGAGCAGATGCAGCACAGTCGATTTGCCCGAGCCGGAGGGCCCCATCAAGGCCACGATCTCGCCCGGGGCGATCGCTACGGAAACGCCTTTGAGGACTTCCGTGCGCCCAAACGAATGCCACAGGTCAATCCCGGCCAAAGCCGCCCGCTGCGCCGCTGGCGGTGTGGTCGTCGCAGGCGTCGTCGCAGTCATAGTTGGCAGTATACACTGAGTGTCTATTCTGAGTGTATACAGACGATCAAGTTGATCCGGCGCGCGTGGGTGGGTCGCTACTTGACTTGGTAGGTCGGGACTATCAAGGCGCGGGCTAGTGTGTGGAAGAGCGCGTTGAAGGCGGCTGCGGTAGGCGTCGCGCCAGAACTGATCGGGAGTGTCTCAACGTCAA
>JAIRNM010000091.1 GCA_031258055.1 Bifidobacteriaceae bacterium | reverse complement strand
TCAACGCCTGCGCCGGTAGCCCCAATGTTGGCCCTGGACAGGGCTAGACGGATGCTCCAGTTAGCGGAAACGAAGACTGGTGTTCAGTCCATTGGTTGGAATCCGGAGTTACGCCCAGGTGGTCTCAAGCTTTCTAATCCGGGTCGGGCGGCATCGCTGGACCAGCTGCGGATCACCACCGCTGAATTCGCGGAATTGGCTGGCCCGCATTTCTTGCCGGGTTCGGTGGCCCGGGTCAATGGCTCAATGGCGGTCTTTTGGGCACTGGCCGGAGCCGCTCAGGGGGAAGAAGACTGGACGGCTATCGCTGGCACAAACGGCATCGTTGGGTCAAACGGTGTCGCTAGGCTGGGCGGCGGCCCGGAAAAGGGCCCCGGCCCCGCGCCAAGGCGCCTAGCCGGGCGACCGACCCAGCCGACCTCGCCACCGCCGCCTAACTAACAGAACTCGCGCGCACCCCAGTAATGACGCCTGTCCAAATCTGTGGCCGCTGAAGCTCCTCTCCGATGTCGGCGTTTTTCGGCCAGGGCCGGGAATCACTTCCGGCGCGGCGCGGTCTGGATCGGCTCATCCAGCTCTGATCGCCGCAAACACCACGACGCCAACCACTTCGAGTTCGAACACGCCGGCAATCAGGTTGGATCGCAGGTCATTCGGCCGCGTGGGCGGGTCGCCGAACACAGCCGTCATCCGCGCGTTCAACCGGTCCAGCAGCCCGCGGCGCCCCTCCCCGGTCCCGCCGGTCGTGCTGCGGATATCCTCAATCGGCGGCTTGCGGTCAGCCGCGCTGACCGGCCGGACAGCGGCTGCGTGGCGCAAAAACGCCACGTACAACGCGACGTTTGCCGCCGCGATCCCCGCCCCAACCAGACACCACACATCCAAGGCCACGAAGGGCCTGATCACCGCGTTCAGGGAGGCAAACAACGTCACGCCGAATGCCACCGTCTCCTTTTGAGCCCGAAGATAGCCGTTTGACCGCAACGCTGCGCGCACCGCTGCGCCCGTCCCACCCGGTGTCTTCTTGGATGCCGGAAGCTTCCCTTCTGTGGGCGAACCTTGTGACCTAGACAAGACTAATCCCCGCGCCCGCCGAAACTGTCTGGCCTCAGTGCCTCCAAAACCCGCCAGGCTTCCTCCGACGACAATCCCACCGCTTCGGCTTGCCGCGCCAATTCCGTCCGCAGCAAAGCGATCTCATCCGGTCCGGCCGAACGCACCCACGCGCGGTATCCGTCTAGTCCGCGCACCACACTTTGAGAGACTTTCGGCAACTCAACAAACTGCTCGGGGGTCATCGAACCATTCAGCACAGCCTTCGCCGCGATCCTGACATCCGGTTCGGGGGACACGCTGGCGAGTTCCTCAAATGAGCGCTGACCCGATTCCCGCAAATGCCGATCCAACGTCGAAACCCGGTCATCCGGTTTGATCGACGCGAACACTTCCCGAGCGCCCATGGTCACGCCAATCTGAAATCGTAGCTCGGCAAAGCCCCGCGGCTGCCTGCCGCCTCGAAGCGATCAACAGCGTGAATCGCTCCCAAGTAGCCTGCCGTCAAACCAGAAACCGCGGCCACGCCGACATGCATGCGGTCAAGGTACTTAGTGACCATTCCGATCTTGACCAGCAGCGCCACCGCCTTCACGGTTAAGCCAGCCGCCCCGGCGATGGCCCCCACTCCCGTCCATGAGCTAGCCGCCGTTGCCGCCGCCGCTACCGCCATAAGGATCAGGTCGTCAGCCACAGACTGCAGAAGTCCGGAGATGGCCTGCGCACCCTCATACATTCCAACCGCCACCGCGTTGAACTCTCCCGAGGCGTCCTTCAGCGCCGACGGGATCTCGTCCACCGCGCTAGCCAGCTTCTCAAAATAGGCCGCCGCCGCGTCAGCGGCGTTACCCTCCCAGTATTCCGGCAGACCGTTCCTCTTGGCTCGCAGATCGCTAGCGAGCGAATTGTAAAACGCCGCCAGTTTCTTTAGCGCCTCCGCGGCCTCCATAGCCTGGTTCCAGTCACCTGAGACCGATTGTAATGCGCCGTCGAGCGGATTCACTCCGCCGTTAAACATCTTCAGGATCTCTAGAATCCAGAATGAAGGGCTGATCAGCGCGGTAGGACCGTTGTTGATAATGAAATCCGCCAGGTCGGGAATCGGCTCTGCGGGACACGGCACCGTCAATTCGTCGCTAAGACCGGTCATTTCAACTGCCCTTAGAGTTGTACACGCGATCCAGTTCACGGCTGATGGCTTCCTCCTGATCCGCGAAGAACGCCGCCACCTTCTTCAGCTCCGCTCCTGTCGCTTCGAGGATCTCATAAAACGCCGCGGCATGCGCCTTGACCGCTTGGCCCAGTTCCTCAGCGGTCTGAGCATAAGTGAAGAATATACCCGCCGAGTATCGCTCTGGGATTATCCACTTACCCGCATAAGACCCAGCGGCGTCAACATCATCCCGCAGGCCCACACCAACGTCCCTGCCAAGCTGGGCTATCTCAGCCGTTTCCGCGGCGAACACATGCCCCATCCCACACCCCTATAAACAACAACCATGACGGTTCGGACGAGCCAACAATAAGCACCGTCAGGATAATCAAAACAGTCGGCGCGCGTCAACGGCTGATCCGTCGCGCGTGGTCGGCTCGCTACTTGACTTGGTAGGTCGGGACTATCAAGGCGCGGGCTAGTGTGTGGAAGAGCGCGTTGAAGGCGGCTGCGGTAGGCGTCGCGCCAGAACTGATCGGGAGTGTCTCAACGTCAA
>JAIRNM010000074.1 GCA_031258055.1 Bifidobacteriaceae bacterium | reverse complement strand
ATCTCGGTGGCGTGGCGGTGCCATCTTCGGTGCTCGCCGCCAGTGTTGGCCAGTTGGTCGTGATACACGGCCAGTCCGATCAGTGGCGGTTACGGTCAGCCAGTTCGCAACGGGAATTGTTGGATAGTTTCGCTGGCCTCGATCTGGCCGAGTACCGTTCCGTTTACGATGCCGCCGCCAGCGCCCAGGCGCGTCTGGACCGCCTGGCCGAACGTGAACGGCAGTCGACTTTCGAAGCCGATTCGTTGGCCCGAGCCGTCCGCGAAATTGAGGCAGTGGCGCCGGTCGAAGGCGAGGAGGAGAGCCTGCCAATCGAAATTGAACGCCTAGCCCACACTGAAGACTTGCGGACCGCTGCCGAACAGGCTTTGGCGGCTTTGAACGGCGATGAACTGTCGCTCGTCAGCGGGGCGACCGGTCTGTTGGATTCGGCGCGCGCGGCCTTGGAGGCGGGTTCACGGCGCGATCCGGCTCTGACCGGCTTCGCTGAGCGGACGCGCGAACTCACTTACCTGGCTTCCGATCTCGCGGCCGAAGTGGCCGACTACCGCCTTGGCCTGGAAAGCGACCCAGGCGCGATGGTGGCTTTACAAGAACGGCGGGCAGCCCTCGGCGCCCTGCTCCGCAAGTACGGCGCCACCGCCGCGGGCGTTATCGCCTTCGCCGCAGAAGCGCGCGAACGCTTGGCGGAACTGGATCTCTCGCCCGAACGGCGCCGGGCTCTGGCCGCCGAGGCGGACCGCCTAGCCACGCTCCGAGATGAGGCGGCGGCTAGCCTGAGCGCCGCCCGGGCGGCGGCGGCGAAGCGTTTGGCCCAGGCGGTGATGGCGGAAATGGCTGGTTTGGGCATGAAGGGAGCCCGTTTCGATGTTAACCTCGTGCCCTTGGCGCAGGCCGGTCCGAACGGCGCTGACGGAGTGGAATTCCTTTTCTCGGCCCATCCGACCGGACCGCTCCGGCCGCTCGCCAAAGGGGCGTCCGGCGGCGAATTGTCGCGCCTGATGCTGGCGCTGGAAGTGGCGGCTCTCGATCCGCCTGACGCCGGGGCCGGGCGTGGTGCCCTTAATGCTGATGAGCCCGGCGCTGGCGCCGAGTTCAGCGCCCTCACCTTGGTCTTTGATGAAGTGGACCAGGGCGTCGGTGGGGCCGCCGCCTTGGCCCTGGCCGAACGCCTGGCCCGACTGGCGCTAAGACACCAGGTTCTGGTGGTGACCCACCTGCCGCAACTGGCCGCCGCCGCCGACCATCATCTGGTGCTGAACAAACAGGACGGTGTGACCGCCCTGGCACCAGTCGCCGGACCAGAGCGGCGGCGCGAATTGGCCCGCATGTTGGCGGGCCTAGAAGAGTCCGATGCCGCCCTCGAACACGCCGCTGAACTGCTGGGCCGCGACTGGGTGGGACAATTTAACTAACTATGAGGATGTTGCTGACCCGCAAGCGCGCCAAAACTGGCCGGGCGGGGACCATTGTCGGTCCCGCCCGGGTCGGACGGCGCACCAAGCTCCTGACTGGCCAGCTAAAGGCGGGCGAGGTCGCCGTGATCGACCACCCGGCGCTGGACCGGTTGGCGGCCGAAGCCCTAGTCGACGCGGCGCCGACAGCGGTATTGAACGCCGCTGAATCGGCATCGCCCCGGTTCCCTAATCTTGGCCCCGAAATTGTGGTGCGGGCCTCAATCCCCCTGATCGACGGCCTGGGCGGGGCCGTGATGGCACTCAAAGATGGCGTTGAAGTGCGTATAGATCTGGGCTCTGGCGAGGTGCGCCAAGGCGGACGGATGATCGCGCGGGGACAGCGTCAGACTTTGGCCTCAGTCGAGGCGGCGCAGGAATGCGCCCGGTCGGGGCTGACGGAGGAGATCACGGCCTTCGCGTCGAACACATTGGAGTACCTGGAACTCGAATCGGACGAATTCCTCGAACGCCAACCGGGACCGGCGATTAGGACCGAGATGAGGGGGCGCACCGCCCTGATCGTGGTGCGCGGCTACCACTACCGCGAGGACCTGAAGGTGCTCATGCCCTTCGTGCGCGAAAGGCGCCCCGTCATCATTGGCGTGGACGGCGGTGCGGACGCGGTCTTGGACGCGGGATTGAAGCCAGCCATGATCATAGGCGACATGGACTCGGTCACCGACAAAGCCCTAAAATCGGGCGCTGAGCTGGTTGTTCACGCCTATCGTGACGGCCGGGCGCCAGGCGCGGCGAGGCTTGACGAGCTTGGCCTCCACTACACTCTCCTGCCCATGACGGGTACATCGGAGGACGTCGCCATGCTGGTGGCGGACGACAAGGGGGCTGATTTGATAGTGGCGGTCGGCTCCCACATGACCCTGATTGAGTTCCTGGACAAAGGCCGCGAAGGGATGGCCTCGACTTTCCTGACGCGGCTGAGGGTGGGCGGCAAACTGGTGGACGCCAAAGGCGTCTCGCGTCTCTACCGCCCCGGCGTGTCGACCTGGCAACTAGTGATGCTGGTGGTGGCGGGCTTGGTGGCGGTGCTGGTGGCGCTGTCTGCCACGCCGTCGGGCCAGGCTCTGTTGCAGCTAGTCGGCGCCTTCTTCGATGACGCCTGGGCTTGGATCAAGGGTGTGGCGCCGGGATGATCAATTTCCGCTATCACGTCGTCTC
>JAIRNM010000044.1 GCA_031258055.1 Bifidobacteriaceae bacterium | reverse complement strand
GTGATGATGACCGACGGCGCCAGTTCCAGGATCGCCTCGGCATTGAGCGTGTTGCCCTCCGGAGTGACCCTCGGCAAATCCTTGATCTCATCGAAGGCTGACGAGGTGTCGCGGCCAATCACGTTTCCGCCCAATCCGAGCGAGTAGACAATCCGGCTAGTGGTGCCGTAGATGTCAAGGGCCAAGATGCGGCTCACATCCGTGATCGTGACAGCGCTGCCCTGGGCGTCAGTCACCTGCGCGGGCAGATCGGGCGCGGGGTTGTCAGTAATCGGCTCAATGGCGGATTCAACCACCCGTGCGGTCGAAGGGCCAACATATTCCTTGGGCTGGGACAGGGCGTTGGACGGGTCGAAGGCGCTGGCGGCGCTGGCCTCTCCTGTCGCGACCTCCCCGCAGCCGGTCAAAGCCAACGCCAACGTCAAGATCAGCGTTAACACCAACGCGAGTGCTGTAGCCGCGCCAGTTCGCCTTCCTTGGGCCGCCTCCAAACCAGGTCCTCTCTGGGGCATTGGATAATGCAAGGCAATGCTAACTTAGGTTAGCCTTACTTCCAACACCCGTCCACCATTTGGACAATGGCCATGTTGCGATAATCAAGGCGCCCGTGCGGCGAACTCACAAGCCCAAGACCGCCCGAAGGCGATCCGACATCGCTTCCCGTGCTGGCTTCGGGTCGGGCATGCTGACCCGGGAAGGTGCCGTAGGGCCAGGTGGCGGCATCGCGTCTCGCCGTCCGGAAACGGCATCGACCGCCGACTTCTGCCCGTGAAAGCCAATCCGGACACGGCTACTCCCCGTTGGATTCGACAGGTAACCAGCTTCGTGGCGCTACACTGTAGCCCATGGCACAAAGCGTCGGGATTCGCGAACTCAAGCAATACACCTCGAGGGTTGTCGCCCGAGTGTCCGCTGGCGAAGCCCTGACCGTGACCGATCGCGGGCGGCCGGTGGCCCGACTAGTTCCCCACGGCAGCGATCCCGTCCAAAGCCTGGTCGAGGCGGGCTTGGCCACTCCGCCGTCCGCCCCCATCCGCTCGCTGCCCCGCCCGGCCCCACCTACTAGCGGGCGTTCCGTCGCGGATGAGCTTATCCGGGCGCGCGCAGAAGAACGCCTCTGATGGCCTACCACTACCTCGATAGCTCAGCAGCGGTCAAATTACTTGTGCAGGAGGCCGAGTCGGCCGAACTCCGGGCCTGGGTGGAACAGCATCCCGATTTGGCTACGTCTTCGTTGGCCTGGACGGAAATCCACCGCGCCTTACGCCGGGCGGGCGAATCGATTGGCGCCCTTCCGAGTCTCATGGATTCGCTGCTGGTGCTGTCCACGGACGTGAGCTTGTTGAGGCAAGCCGGATCGCTCGAGCCGCCTGCCCTGCGCTCACTAGATGCGATTCACCTGGCCTCCGCTCTGCGCCTCGCCTCGCAGCTAACCGGGCTTGTGACTTACGACTCGAGACTGGCCGCCGCGGCTGCGGCACAGGGCATCAGGGTCGTCGCGCCCGGCAGCCAATCCGAGCCGCCAACCCCCACCCCGGCACCGCCAAGCAACGCGGCTGACACATGATCACAACCTGACCCCACTCAGCTACCGCGCAATCGCGGGTATAACCGCCGCGTAAGCATTCTAGGGCCTTTGCGGCGGTCACGGCTCTCAGCTTCGAATCTCAAATTGGGTCGCGTCTTCGAAAAGCCAGATCTAGGTCGCTCTGTAAGCTCGATCACTGACGCCAAGACTCGGCGACATGCACAATTCTTGCAGCCGAGTGTGATCTCTGTCACGTTGGTGTGCGTGTTTACGCAGATCAACTTGCTTTTCCGGAGAACCCATGCTTATGGTGAGAAGACCATCACAGGTCCCCACCGATGGGGACCTTCATCCTACGGGGGAAGGAAGAAAGCATGCGCAAAAGCATGCACCGTATCGGGGTTGCCGTAGCAACACTAGGATTGGCTGTCACCGCTTTTGTTGCGGGGCCGGCTTCGGCGGCGCCTGACGACGAGTCAGTTGTGTCGCGAGCCGCTAGTTGCCTCATTGGCGACAAGAAGACAAGCACCAAGGCGGCTGACTCGACTGTGTTCACGACATCAGGATCATCGGCTTGCAAGGACCTCAACGCTGCGTTCGCCTTCTCAAAGGCCGACAAGGTTAAGGGCCAATACAAGACGAGCTCCGGCTGGAAAGACGGATCGCGGGGGTTCCAGCCCGTGGACGTAGTTGACCCAGGTTGGGGAAAGTGGAGGGTCCTCATCTCTGACTTGACCAGGGGCACAACAGTGAGGGGCGTCGCGGAGAAGCACACTCAGACGGTTCGCTACGTTTGGTGACAAGGTGGCGCGCACTAACTCAATTCTGCGAGCAGCAGCAGTAGGTCTCTGTGTCGCAGCGATGAGTGCAGCTTGTTCGGGTCCTTCTTCCGTCGATAGGCGGGGGAAGGACCCGAGTGCTGGCGCAGGAGATCTGCGGATTCTCGAGGATGTGGTTGCCGGTGTGTTCATGCTACCGGGAGACTCTCAAGACAGGACTAGGCGAACGATCAGGGCGATCTTGTCAGTCCAGAACGTCGATTGTGGCGGCGAGCCGCTGAGCGATCTGGATCGAACTTCATACCGACAAGATCAGGCACGGTACCCTCAGCTCAGTTTGATCGCGATCAAGGGTTTCTCGGAGGAACTCGACCCCGATCCTGATGATTCTGCGAGAGTCGAATTGGACGACTCGTGTGCAGCACGGTCTCTTCCGCGGGTATACGAATGGGACGCCTTGATGTATGAATGGGTCGATGCGACAGATAGGGCCCTCGCATCGCCGGAGATGTCTCCCGTATTGGACGAGGCGGCCCGCTGCCTGGCGAGTGATTCGGGCTGGGATATTGCCGCTTCGGACCCGGCCGTGGCCTATCTGCAGAAAGTAGACAATGAAGCAGCCGTAGCTACGCCCAGCCAAATGGAAGCGCTGGCCCAACAGCGGGCCGCGACGTACGTCAAGTGTATGGCCCGCTACGAGCAAGAAATGGCAGCGGCGTTGGAACCGGCAAAGACGGCGTTGGTCGACAAACACGCCGACTTGTTGAATGAGATGGCTCAGGACTTGGCTGCCGCCGGCTATGCGCCTTGATGCGGTTATCGGGGATCGTGGTAAGCGACCGCGCTAGCCCGTAGAATCCAAGTTCGCCGCCGACGATATTGGCGACACATTAATACTGACTGGAGGTGAGCGACCTTGAGGAGCACGTTGTGTACGGGCTCACTGTTGGCGCTGATGCTGTTCCTGGGCGCGTGCGGCCAGGACGAGAACGTAGCCACTATGGGGTCCAGCGGAGCTAGCGTAGCGGCGCAGTCAGCGGACCAGTTCACCGCGCAGGCGGCCGCAGCCGAAGGTATGGCGGCGTGTTTGGCGCGTGCAGGTATCTCCGCGACCGCAGAACCCATAAGTGATCCAGGCTGGGGCGGCCAGAAGTCGCTCGTCTTCGCCGTGTCGGAGCCGCTGGCAGTCAGCTTCGGTGGAGACGAGCCGAGGTTGGACGCTCCTGAAGCGGACACAGAAGAAGACAAAGTGGCGGCATTGGAGCGGCTCCGGCCGCTGCTGCGCCAGTATGCAGCGGAGAGTTACCTCGACATGGCCGTGTCCGCCGACCCCAGAGAGATATCGCCGCCGGGGCTGGTGTCCGGCCCCAGTGAAGGGCCGGGCGAGCCGTTCCTGATCGTGGGGGACACCGACAGGACACAAGCCCTTCGAGCGTGCATCAAGGAGACCGGCTATAACGAGCCGGTCTACCAGAATGACCCGGCGAGCGAACTGAAGGAGAAGCAGGCGGTTTCGGAGGCCACGGTCACCTGGATAACATGCGCTCGCAGCCATGGCTACCAGGATCTAGCCGATCCTGCTCCCGCTGTGGCGGACGGGTACATGACTACACCCACCGCGGTCTTGCCTGCGGACATCACCTCTCAGGAACTCGAAGTGTTGCTTGGCCAATGCCCTGCTGACGCGGGCGCCGAGTATTACGAAGGCGCACCGGTTCGCGCGGAGATCGGCTTCGATGTGCCAGGCTTCCGAGGCGACATAAGGGAAACTGCCTCAGATGAGGACCAAGCAGCGGTAGATAAGGCATACTCCCTGCGGGACCAGGTCTCCGCGTCAATCTCAACTCACTGAACCACATCCATCGTAGGCCAGGCAGCCCGCAGGCGAGGCCGTTTGCAGGCGCTCCGCGTGGGCAGCGGACAGACGGAGTGGGAGGCCACTGGTGGGCGCGGCCTCACCCAAGGCGATTTCACTGGCCACCAGCTACCCGACCCGGTTGGCAGCTATTGTAAACCTGTCGGGTGGTGACCGTTGGGCGCGCGATTACCCGCCGTTCCTAAGGGGTCCCTCGCCGTCCACACCGCATCATTTCGGGTGCGCGGAACGGACCTGGCGATGGAGGTCACACGTTCGCTCTACGATGTCGCCCGCGAATACGTCGAGAGCTTTGACATCTACGGCTCGGCCATGTCGTATGAGTGGCAACAACTGGAGCGGGAAGACCCTGTGGTATTCGCCGGCGATAACGGCGCGCGCGTCAAGATCCCCGACTTCGGCGGTGCTAGACGATCGGGCAAACAGAAGCGGCCCCGCCGCTGGGCGCCGGGGCCGCTTCATCAGGCCGCGAGCTGGGGGAACCCGCGACGGTTGGTTACTCCTTGCCTGGATCCAGACCAGATTCCGCCGGGATCCGCTCGGCGCTGATACGGCGCCTAAAGACCCAGATGGACCAAGCCTGGTAAGCCAGCACTATGGGCACCAAGCAGACGGCCACAATGGTCATCAACTTGAGCGTCAACGGGCTGGAAGCCGAGGCGTTGATCGGCTGACCGGTAATCACGG
>JAIRNM010000004.1 GCA_031258055.1 Bifidobacteriaceae bacterium | reverse complement strand
ACCCCAATCCCGAGTGACTGGTCGACGGACCCGCGGTGTCATCAGGTGGTCGACCATACCGCCACAGTCTAGGGCGGTACTTAAAGTAGAACTGTTCTGAGCGGCAATAGCAAGGCGGGAGGGCTTTGTCTCAAGGCTTGGACACTCTCGCCCAGTGGGTGGACGAATTCGCTGCCAATGGCTTCCAACCACCGCTGAGACACGGGCTAAAGCGAATGGCAGAGCAACCGTCAAGGCGATCACTGGAGCCAGCCAATCAGTTCGCTTCGCTTAGCAGCGCGGCCAGACGGCCAACCCCTTCGACTAGGTCTGAATCACTCAGGGCGTAAGACAACCGCAGGTATCCGGACGGCCCGAATGCCTCACCTGGTACTACCGCGACCTCTGCTTCATCCAGGATCAAGGAGGCTAGCTGGGCTGACGTCTGGGGGCGCGAGCCGCGGATGGTTCGGCCCAGCAAACCCTGAACGGAAGGGTAGGCGTAGAAGGCGCCGCGCGGCACCGGGCAGTCAAGGCCCTCAATTGGGCGCAGCATGTCCACCATGGTGCGTCGGCGCCGGTCAAAGGCTTGACGCATTTCGAAGACGACATCAAGCGGACCGCTGACGGCGGCCAGGGCGGCGCGCTGTGACACATTGGCCACGTTCGAGGTCAGGTGGGATTGAAGGTTGGTAGCGGCTTTCACCACGTCTAGTGGACCGATCAGCCAGCCGACCCGCCAGCCGGTCATGGCGTAGGTCTTGGCCACGCCGTTCAATATGACTGTTTGATCGGCCAATTCGGGAACGGCGGTGACGATTGACGTGGCGGTCCAACCGTCATAAACCAGATGTTCATAGATTTCGTCGGTCACTACCCAGATTCCGTTGTCGAGCGCCCATTGTCCAATCGCCTCTGTTTCGGCGGCCGAATAGACCGCTCCGGTCGGATTAGAAGGCGAGACGAAGACCAAGAGTTTGGTCCGTTCCGTCTTGGCTTGGTCTAGCTGGTCAACCGTCACTTTGTAATCGGCTTCAGGCCCCGCGAAGACTGGGACCGGGACGCCTCCAGCCAGTTTGATCGCTTCCGGATAGGTCGTCCAGTAGGGCGCGGGCAGAAGCGCTTCGTCGCCCTCGTCCAGCAAAGTGGCGAAAGCCTGATAGACGGCTTGCTTACCGCCGTTGGTAATCAAGACCTGGTTCCATTCGACCGCATAGGCGGAGTCTCGGAGAGTCTTGGCGGCGACCGCCCGGCGCAGCTCCGGCAGACCAGCGGCGGGGGTGTAACGGTGGTTGGCCGGGTCGCGCGCCGCTTCGACGGCGGCATCGACAATGTAGGAAGCGGTCGGGAAGTCCGGTTCACCGGCGCCGAACCCGATCACCGGCTTACCTTCTGCCTTCAGGGCTTTGGCCTTGGCGTCTACGGCCAGGGTGGCGGACGGTTCAATGGCGGCTATCCGTTCGGAGATGCGGGTACGTGGCGTGGTCACGTCTTCAATCATGACACGCGCCAGGCCGCGGACTTGTCCAAAGGGGGGCCGCTTACCATGGAATCACCGACCCAGTTGGCCATCCGAGGCACTGATCGCATACACTGGGCGGCTGGCGTGCAGCGTCTAGGGCAGTGGCGCAATTGGTAGCGCACCGGTCTCCAAAACCGGCGGTTGTGGGTTCGAGTCCCGCCTGCCCTGCTGAATTGACGGATTTGATTAATGGACTAATAGCGAACACTGACGGATCGGAAGGAAATCATGGCCAAAGCCGCAGAGGTGGCCAAGCCTCGGCTGAACCCGGTCGCCCGCTTGGTGCGCTTCGTGCGCCAGGTGATAGCCGAGTTGAAGAAGGTCGTGCGTCCCACCCGGCAAGAGTTGATGACCTATTCGTCCGTTGTCGTGGTCTTCGTGTTGATCGTGATGGGTTTCATCTTCGGGATCGACTATGTGATCGGCAAGCTAGTGATGTGGGTGTTCGGTTGAACGCCGCGAACAAGAAGTAGGGGATAGAAAGTGGTTGATCAACAGGCCAGCGTCGAGTTGGCCGCAGACGACGAGGCCTTGGTCGGCATCGGCGAACCAATCGAAGTGGCCGACGAAGTGGCCGATGCCGTCGCTGACCCGGTAGTGGCGGCGGACGCTGACGAAGTGGCTGACGCCGTAGCCGACGAAGTGGCCGATGCCGTCGCTGACCCCGTAGCGGTGGCGGACGCTGACGAAGTGGCTGACGCTGCCGCCCAGGCTGATGCTGTAGCCGACGAAGTGGCCGATGCCGTCGCTGACCCGGTAGCGGTGGCCGACGCTGACGAGGTGGCCGACGAAGCCGCTGACCTGGTGGGCGAGGCGGCCGAGTCAGCGCCGAACCCACTCGATGAGTTCCGCCGTGAACTGGCCGCGAAGCCGGGCGAGTGGTATGTCGTCCATTCCTACGCGGGCCAAGAGAATCGGGTCAAGCACAACCTGGAGACCCGGGTCGTTTCACTGAACCAGGAGGACGCGGTCTTCGAGGTTCAAGTGCCTATGGAAGAAGTCACCGAAATCAAGAATTCCCAGCCGAAGCTGGTCAAGCGGGTCCGCATCCCCGGTTATGTGCTGGTCCGCATGGACTTGGATGATGCTTCTTGGGGGGCAGTGCGCCACACGCCGGGTGTAACCGGGTTTGTCGGTCACACCCACCAGCCGGTGCCGCTCACCCTTGACGAAGTCGTTTCAATGCTGGCGCCAAAGTTCGAGGCGCCCAGCGCGGTCGGCCCCGATGGCGTGCCGGTCGCGGCCGCACAACCACGCGCCGAGGCGACAGACTTCACCGTTGGCCAGAATGTCACTATTACCGATGGCCCGTTTGAGACCCTGGCCGCCACGATCTCTGAGGTCAACCCGAAGACCGGCAAACTCAAGGTGCTGGTTTCGATCTTCGGCGGCGAAACCCCCGTCGAGCTGGGCTTCGGCCAGGTCTCCAAGCAGGTCTAGACCCTCCACCCCTCTATCGCAACAAGACTAAGAAGGACTCAATATGCCTCCTAAGAAGAAGGTCTCGGCCGTTCTGAAACGTCAGATTCAGGCTGGCCAGGCTAACCCGGCGCCGCCTATCGGCCCCGCCTTGGGCGCCCAGGGCGTGAACATCATGGAATTCTGCAAGGCTTACAACGCCGCCACTGAGGCGCAGCGCGGCAACGTGATTCCGGTGGAACTGACCGTTTACGAAGACCGCTCCTTCAGTTTCGTACTGAAGACTCCGCCGGCGGCGGAGATGATCAAGAAGGCGGCGGGGCTGGAGAAGGGCTCAGCGACGCCGCACACCGATAAGGTCGGCTCCATTACTGGCGCCCAGGTGCGGGAGATCGCTCAGACTAAACTGCCGGACCTAAACGCGAACGACCTTGATGGTGCCAGCAAGATTATTGCCGGTACCGCCCGGTCGATGGGTGTGACTGTCACCGACTGACCGTCACCAACTGTGGGAGGGCCGCGCTAGCCCGCACCACGACTGCTCTAACACTGAAAGAAAAGGAAAGCAGATGCCGAAGCGCTCGAAGGAATACAAGAAAGCCAGCTTGCTGGTGGATCGAAGCGAACACTATTCGCCGTTGGCGGCCGTTCAGGTGGCTAAGAAGGTGGCCTCGGATAAGTTCGACCAGACGGTTGAGGTGGCTCTGCGGCTGGGCGTTGACCCCCGCAAGGCGGATCAGATGGTTCGCGGCACCGTGAATCTGCCGCATGGCACCGGCAAGACCGCCAAGGTTGTGGTCTTCGCCGTGGGCGAGAGAGCCAACCAAGCGATCGAGGCCGGGGCTGATGAAGTCGGCGGCGACGAACTAATCGAAAAAGTGGCCGGCGGCTACACCGATTTCGATGCCGCTGTGGCCACACCTGACCTGATGGGCAAAGTCGGCCGGTTGGGCCGCGTGCTTGGTCCCCGCGGTCTGATGCCTAACCCCAAGACTGGCACTGTCACGATGGACGTGGCCAAGGCTGTCAGCGAGATCAAGGGCGGGAAGATTGAGTTCCGGGTAGACCGACACGCCAATCTCCATTTCATCATTGGCAAGGTTTCATTCACCGACCGCGCTCTGGTTGAGAACTACGCCGCTGCGATTGAGGAGATCATCCGCCTCAAGCCCTCGACCTCGAAGGGACGCTATTTGTTGAAGGGCACCCTCGCCACCACGATGGGACCCGGCGTGCCGCTCGACATGACCAAGACCCGCAACCTCATAACAGACGAACCCGCCTAACCAGCCGTTCAGCTATCAGCCCGCGCGCAGTCGCAGGATCTCCCGGCCGCACGCCGTCGGCGGGTGAGCGCGATTTGCGGCTATAGTGCCGTGTAGCTTTGTTTGCAGGCGAAAGGTCCCGCTGCTGTGAATGTTCCAATCTACGTCTTCTCGGCTCCGTGGTTCGGCTTCGTCGCCGTTCTCGCGCTGGTGGGAGTGGCGTTCTACGGGATCGGGCGTCGGCTGGGCGAGGTCGGTAGGCGCAACCTGCTGATCGGCGCGACCGTGGGCAACCTGATCTGTTTCGGGCTGTATATGGTCGGGTTGTCAACCCAAGGCGATTTCCCGCCTTCGGTGGTCTACAACATGCCGCTGCAGCTTTGTTCGCTCGTGACGTTTTCTTTGATCCCGGCCATCATCTTCCGGGTCAACTGGCTGCGCGGGTTGTGTTACTTCATTGGCTGCTTGGCTGGTTTCCTCGCGCTGTTCTCGCCCGCGACTGGGATTGAAGGCGTTGGTGTGTTCACGCCGCTGGCGATCGGTTTCTTCGGTTCGCACGGAATGAACGTGGTGATCGGCGCCTTGATCGCTGCCCTTGGCTTGTACCAGCCCAGCTACCGCGAGGCGTTCAAGACGCTGGGTTGGTTCGGGGTACTAGCGGGAATCATGGCGGTGTTCAACATTGGGGTCAGGGCAACCATCGCGGCCAATGCCAACTACTTCTATTTCTTTGATCCTGAGGGCGCGGACATACTGGTGGCCCTGCACAATCTGGTCGGCCTGCCGATTGTCTATCTTCTCCCGGTCCTGCCGCTGCTTATCGTGGTGTTGCTGCTTCAAGCCGCCATTTATCGGAGCGGTTCCCGCTTAGCCGGACGCCTGGCGACCCGCTGGGGTGCCCGCCCCGCCAACCCCTGACCGAACCAGCTGCTCGCCGTGCGGGGCACCAGGGGGCGCGAATGTCCAGGAATATCCACATCCAGTCGCTCAATCTTCGTATTCCTTGCCAGGGGCTCGCCAAATCGAGCTAAACCGCCCTGTTTGCCGCTGACGGTCGGGTAGCGTGGGGTTCGTGAGTGAGCCGATTGAAGTCGCCGTTATTGGCGCCCAGGGCCGGATGGGCCGGGCCGTTGTCGAGGCGGTGAGCGGAGCCCAGGACCTGCACTTAGCTGACGCGCTTGATGTGGGCGTGGAACTGAGTTCGCTCGAAGGCCGCGGGATTCAAGTCGCGGTGACTTCACTGTGCCCTCAGCGACCGAAGCGAATGTCCACGCGTTGATTGATTTAGGCATCAATGTCGTGGTGGGCACCAGCGGCTGGGACGCGGCGAGCCTTGAGCGGGTACGCCAGCACCTGGCCAAAGCCCCTGGTTTGGGCGTGGTGATAGCCCCGAATTTCGCCGTTGGCGCCGTTCTCACTATGTATTTCGCGGCTAAGGCGGCACCGTTCTTCGAGTCGGCGGAGGTGATCGAACTTCACCATCCCGACAAGGTCGATGCCCCGTCCGGCACCGCTGCCCGCACCGCGGAGGTTGTTGCCGCTGCCCGTCGCGCCCAGGGCCACCCCGCTGGCGCCGACGCGACCGACCCGGCACGTTCACTTGATGGAGCCCGCGGCGCGGTGGTAGACGGTGTCCATGTCCACTCGGTGCGTCTGCGCGGGCTGGTCGCCCACCAGGAGGTTCTGCTCGGCAATCCGGGCGAATACCTAACCATCAGGCACGATTCACTGGACCGCGTCAGCTTCATGCCGGGCGTCCTGCTAGCCGTCCGCCAAGTGATCAGCCGCCCCGGCCTGACAGTTGGCTTGGAGCCCTTGCTCGGATTGGGCTGACGCCCGGCAGGCCGGTGAGGAGCCAGCCCGCCCAACTCGGATCCGCCCTTGGCTTCCGCGTTTCCTCATGTCAGCGGCTCGTCCACGTCAACGCTCGCGCGGTCACGGCGGCGCGGCGAGAGGCGGACGGCATCGGCCCATGGCCGATGCCGCTCCAGTCCCGAATCGGAACAGCTGGTGCCAGGCACCAGCTGTTCCGGTGGCTGAGGATCACGACCGGCCGCCAGGGCCAGGAATATGAAGATTGAGCGACTGGAAGTGGATATTCCTCGACGCTCGTGCCCTCCGGGACGCCCAAACAGGGTGGTTTGCCGCGGGAGCGGAGGGCGCAGACTCAATCGCGGTCGGCGTTAGGAGCCCAGGCCCATCACTTCGACCGGTAGGCTCTCGAAGTCAGCGGTGTTGGCGCTGACAACGGTGCTGATCCCGTTCGCCAGAGCGCAAGCGGCGATGTTCGCATCGTGGATACGGGCGCCCGAAATGCTCGAGTCCGGCAGGACCGCCAGCAGTTTTCGCCAGGTGGCCAAAGTCTCAGGCAGGACAGTTGCGACCTGGGCGAACTCCGAAGCGTTGCTCAGCGCGTCGGCCAGTGTGAGGCCCAGCCCGTTCGCGTCGGTCGGCCGTGTGGCCACCACCAAGAACTCGCGCATCACTTGAGTGCTGGTGTAAAGCGCTACCCCGGCGGCAGGCCACTCCTTTAGCACGCGGACAGCGTGTGGCTTTTCCGGGCGGGCAAGATCAACCGCGGCCAAGAACACATTGGTGTCGAGGAATACCCTCCGAGGGGCGGGGATCACCGCTCGTGACCGTAAATCTCGTCGCGGCTCCACATGGAAGCGCCGCGCGACCGCCCGTCGATCAGGTTCAGCGGCTTTTGGTCCGGCAAGGCGGCGGGGGGTTCGGCGGCGGCCGCTTTCAAAATGTCCAACAACTCAGCATGTAGGGAGCGTTCGTGTCGGCGGGCGCGCTCTACCAGCGCCGCCTTGGTTTCCGCGGTGAGGTTACGAATCAACACATCCACAACGAGATGATATCGCTATCACTCACAGGCGGCCAGCCCAACGAACTGGCTCTCTGCCCCGATGTTGGCTAGCACGTAGGCTAGTGCGGTGCCCGAACCCCACATTCCGGAACTACTTGACGCGGTTGTCCAAGCGATGGGCGGCGCCAAGCGCGAAGGACAAGTGAAAATGGCGGAGGCGGTCTGGGAGGCATTCGCCAGCGGGCGGCACAGACTGGTCCAAGCCGGAACGGGCACCGGCAAGTCGCTGGCCTACCTGGTGCCAGCCGCGGCTTGGTCAGTGGAGAAGGACGAACGGGTGGTGGTGGCGACGGCCACTCTGGCCCTGCAGCGCCAAATCATGGAGCACGATTTTCCGCTCGTCCGCGAAGCCTTAGAAGGCAAACTAGGACGCCAACCGGTCGGCGCTCTCCTCAAGGGTCGCAACAATTACGTTTGTCAGCACCGGCTGAACGGCGGCTACGAATCAGAGCAAGGCGAGCTGACCGACGGCATCGACCTGAAGGAAGGGGTGAGCCTGACCGGTTCGTCGCTAGCCGATGAACTGCGCCGCCTGACCGCTTGGGCTAACCGGACCAAGACGGGAGACCGCGATGATTTCCCAGGCGGCGTGTCGAACCGGGCTTGGCAGCAGGTTTCGGTCAACTCGGCGCAGTGTTTGGGCCAGGACTGCCCGTTAGCCGAAGCCTGCTTCACCGAGCGAGCCAGGCAGCGGGCGGCCAAAGCCGATCTGGTAGTGATCAACCATGCGATCCTCGCGATCGAGGCCCTGGGCACGGGGATATTGCCTGAGTTCAGCGCCCTGATCATAGACGAAGCGCACAATCTGACCAGCTCCCTGACCCGCGCCCGCACCGTCAGCTTGGTCGCCAAAGGTGTGACGGCGGCCGCTTCCCGCCTGAAGAAGCTCGGCTCTGACGAAGCCGCTAAAGCCCTGGTCACCGCCGCCACTGCTTTGGCCGATGCCGTCGCAACATGTCCCGCCGCGCGCTTACGGCCACCCTTGCCGGAGCCGTTGATGGCGGCGCTCGGGCAAGTGAGGGCTGCCGCCCGTCCGGCGCTGAGTGAAGTCATGGGCTTGCCGGACGCTCCGGCCGCCGCCAAGCAGATGGCGGGCGCCGCGCTGGACGAACTGTGCCAGATTTGCGACCGCTTGACCGCCGCCACGGGCGATGTCGTTTGGATTTCGCGGCCAAATGACCGAGGGGCGCAGTCGGAGCAGCCAGAAGAGAAGGCCGGGGTCAACGCGGCTCCCCTCGACGTGGCCGCTGACCTGCGGGAACATGTGCTCGGGGAGGTGACAGCGGTGATGACGAGCGCCACTTTGGCTTTGGGTGGTTCGCTTGAGCCCGCCGCGCGTGCTGCTGGACTGTCAACGGGCGAATGGGAAGGGTTGGATGTCGGATCGCCCTTCGATTATGGCCGTCAAGGAATCTTGTATGTCGCCTCTGATCTGCCTGAGCCGAGCCGTGACAGCGCCCTGCAAGACGCCCACCAGGAGGCCCAGCACGAGCGCATTGAGAAGCTAATCCGAGCGGCGGGTGGTGGCGCCCTGGGGTTGTTCACATCGCAGCGGGCGGCCGAGGCAGCGGCCGAGGCTCTGGTAGACAAACTTGATTTCCCGATCGGATTGCAAGGAGAGAAGTCGCTGCCCGCTTTGATTGAGGATTTCCTCGCCGATCCGCGGGCTTGTTTGTTCGGCACGGTTTCTTTATGGCAGGGGATTGACGCGCCGGGGGCAACTTGCCGGTTGGTGTTGATTGACCGCTTGCCTTTTCCCCGGCCGGATGATCCGGTGATGTCGGCGCGGGCGGAAGCCGCCGATAAAGCTGGCGCCAGTGGTTTCATGTCCGGATCGGCTGCGCAGGCCGCTCTGATGTTGGCCCAGGGCGCGGGCC
>JAIRNM010000377.1 GCA_031258055.1 Bifidobacteriaceae bacterium | reverse complement strand
CTATCGCTAAGGGAAGGATCGACTCGACCGGCCAGAGGATGATCAGGGCGCCACCAAGCAGCGAGACAACGGCGAAGGCGATCGCCCAGGCGCGGCCTTGGTGACGCGGCGGCAACAGGGCCAAGGTGGCCCCTCCTTCCATCATCCAGGCGAAGCCGACCAGGAAGGCGGTCACCACTAGCCCGAAGCCCGGGTAACGGATCGAGATGGCACCGATCGCCACGAGCGCCACGCCAACCGCGACGTTCAGCACCCGCATGCCGACAGAGAACTCCGAGTCGGCCGCGCCGATCACTATCCGCGCCACCCCGATCACCACGAAGAACACCCCGGCCAGGAGCGCGAAGGCCTCAATCGACAGGGCCGGTTGGAACAGGATCATGGCGCCGAGCACTAAGCCAAGCAGGCCGCGGATGATCAGCCAGGCGCGCATCCGTCCGACCTTCTTCGGCCCCAGCACGAGTGGCGCGGCCAGCGGCCAGCCGGTCCCGTAGCCGATCCCGTCGCCACCGCTTGGCCAGTCGGGCCCGGTTCGCGTCCGGTCGTCGTTCGCGTCTTCAGCTTGCTGCCTCGGTAACGGTTGGGTTTGCGTCATTTGACTTATCCTCCTTGTTTGATGTCCGCCACGGCGATCCCCCGATCAACTCGCGGCATATGTTCAGGCCGGATCAGGTGGCTTACCCGCGGCTGCGGAGCCGCCAAAGCCCGGGCCTGACGTTCAAGCTCTCGGTCGTAACCGGTGATTCTCTCCTCCCGCTGGGCCAGATGTTCGCCCCAGGTCGCCAACCTGTACTGCTCCACGAATTGGGTCGGCTCGGCGATGTCCTGCCACAGATCCCAGGTGATCGCACCGGTCCGGCGCCGGGACGCCGCCAGCGCCCGCGCAGCTTGTTTGAAGGCGGCCGCGTTCGCGGACGAAACCTGGTAGGCGATCTCAATCAGGACCGGCCCGGCCGAAGCGGGGACGGCATCGTTCGGCATCGCGTCTGGCATTGGCGCCACTGTCCGGTCAAGGCGGCCGGTCTCGCGGTAAAGCGGCCAGATCCTCATAGTGACCAGGCCAAGCACTAGCAGTCCGGCGGCCAGGATGAGTGTTGCCACGGGGCCGATGGCGCTGGCGACGAATCCCCAGACCATTGAGCCGGCGCCCTGGCCGCCCATGAACACCACCGAGTAGATGGCGAGCGACCGGGCGCGGACCCAATCCGGCAGGGTCAGCATTATGGCGGTGTTCAAGACTGACAGGACAATCACCCAACCGACGCCGGCCACGAGCAACATAGCCAGAGCCGCTGTCAGCGAGCGGAGGAAGGCAACGGCCAGCATGCCGATGACGTAGACCAACGTGCCCCAACTGAGCAGGGCGTTGTTGTCGAGCCGTCCCCGCAGTGATGGGAGTACCAGGGCGCCAATCACGGCGCCAACTCCAAGCGCTCCCAGCATCAGGCCGTAACCGCCTGATTCTTGGCCCATGACTTGATGCGCGATAACGGCTAGGAGCGCCCAGAGGGCACTAGCCGGAACTACGAAGACGGCTGAGCGAAGGGTGATTCGCCTGACGCCGGGCGCGTTGCGGACGTAGCGCAGACCAGAGGCTATCGCTGGCCCTAATCCGACCGCCCCGCCCGTGTGGGGCGTGCCGGGCCAAACCAGGAGGGCCACGATCACGCTGAGGTAACTGATCGCGTTGATGGCGAAGACCAGGGCCGGCCCGGACCAGGCCACTAGTGCCCCGGCCAGAGCCGGGCCGAAGGCCCGCGCTATGTTGATGTTGGCGCTGGTGATAGCCGAGGCGGAAGGAATCAGATAGCGCGGCACCAGGTCTGGTTGGATCGCCGCCCAGGCTGGTCCGCCCAGCGCTGTGCCGCAACCGAGCGCGAACGTCAGGATCAGCACTTCGGCTGGCCCAGCCGCGCCCAGCCAAGTCAGCAGGGCTAGCAATCCGGCCGCTAAGGCCATGAAGGCGCTAGAGCCGACCAGCAGCCAGCGCCGGTCGAGCGAATCCGCCAGCACGCCCGCCGGGAGCGAGAGCACGAAGACCGGCAACAGCGAAGCGGCTGAGACCAGGGCGGTCAGAAGGGCGGCGTGTTGATCCCCAACTAGCATCCATTGGGCGCCAACGGATTGCATCCAGCTACCCACATTGGACACGAGTTGCGCGATCCACAGCCAGCGGAACACGCGGATGGCGAGCGGCGCCATCGGTCCCGTGTGAATCGTAGATGTGGCCATCGATTCAGGCTAAATGGGCGGGCAGCGCGAAGAGCAAAATGTGACCGAGGTCTCAATGGGCGAAACCAACCGTGCTCAGCTTAGCTGTTGCTTTACGCTCTTTGCCAATGCTTTACCCGTGCTATTGGCTATAGGCGGCAGTCAGTCATCCAGGCTCTCGGGTCAGGTTCCGACGCGGCGGGCGCGGCGGCGCCCGAAACCTCGCCTACAGGTCGTTGACCTGCGGAGACGCTGTAGTTCCGGGTCAGGTGCCAACCCGCCGGGCGCGGCGGCGGGCGGCGAGTTCGTCAATCGGCACGGCTGTCGCCGTGGTGGTGGCCGAGCGCTCGGAGGGCAATTCGGCCAGGGTGCCCTCAACCTCCCGCCAAACCCGCGAGACGGCTATGCCGAACACTCCTTGGCCGCCTTGGACCAGGTCGAAGACTTCATCGGCGTTGGTGCACTCGTAGACTGAGGCGCCGTCTGACATCAGGGTGACAGTGGCCAGGTCTTCGACACCGCGCTCACGCAGATGCTGGACGGCGGTGCGGATCTGATGGAGGGAGACGCCGGTATCTAACAGGCGTTTGACTATCTTCAGGACAAGAATGTCGCGGAAGTTGTAAAGGCGCTGAGTACCGGACCCGGTGGCGGGGCGAACCGACGGCTCAACCAGACCGGTGCGCGCCCAATAGTCGAGTTGCCGATAAGTGATCCCGGCCGCTCGACAGGCCGTTGGCCCCCGAAAACCAACCGATTCATCGGTGACCCGCGAGCCGAACAGCAAACCTTGTTCAACACTGTGGCCGTTTAGGTCCAGGGCCATAAGGAGTCACTTTCTCTCGTTGGGTGTTCCGCTACTCCCGCTACTTCGACGCTAGGTGCCAGCGCCCATGCGGTCAATCCGCCACGCCGTATCCCAGTCATCTATTCAACCTCAACTTGAACTTGAGGTTACTGCCCAGGCCAGCGCGAATCGGCCGGGCCCAGTCCAAGCCCCGGCCCGGGCGCCTCCCGTGGCCAACGAGCCCCTCCAGACGTGGTCACAGGGCAGCGGCTTTGAGGCGGACCAGAGCCGCTACTAGGCGGGCCATCGCATCGGCACATTCGGCCGTGGCGGCGGCAGCCTGTTCCGCCCCGGCCGAACCGGACGCCCGGGCCGAAGCGGTGGCCAGGGCAATCAACTCGATCTGGCGCTGGGCGGCCCGGAAAACGGGCGCCAAGTGGCGCAGTTCCAAACCGAAAGGAGCCAGTTCAACAACCGCCTCGACCGCTTGGATAAGCGCTCCATCGGCCGACTTCGGATCGACTCCAGCGGCCTTGGCGACGGCATCGACAATGGTGCGGTCTTGGCCGGTGACGGTGGCGACATCTTCGGCCCCGATCGCGACTGGACGGGGCGGACGCGGCGACGGAACAACCGCTTGATCGGCGCTGGCGTCCATCGCCTCTAACCGCGCCCGGATCACTTTCAGGGGCAAGAAATGGTCCCGCTGCTGGATCAGCACCCAGGCGACCCGCTCCACATCCGCTTCTGAGTAGCGGCGATAGCCAGAGGCAGTCCGCTCTGGCGTCAACAAACCCTGGTCTTCCAGGTAGCGGAGTGTGGAGACTGTCAAAGCCGGGAACTCTCCCCGCAGCGAGTCCAACACCGCCGAAATCGAATAGTTGGC
>JAIRNM010000366.1 GCA_031258055.1 Bifidobacteriaceae bacterium | reverse complement strand
CCCTTCACGCTCCTGGGCGTGCCGATGGGCGTGGTGCTGGTCGTACTCGGCTTGGGGATCGCGTCCGCAGTGGTCGCCGTGACACTGGGCCGACGGTCCCGGCGTTCCTCGCCGCTAGGCCGCTAGCCCCGCCAACTCCACCAGCCAGGCCGTTGGCCGGGCTAGCAGCTAGACCGTTGCGGGATCGTTTCTCCAGGTCAGCCGGGCTGCCAGGAGCTGCCCGGATCAAAATAGCGGACCCGGCCGTTGCCGCCAGCGCCGTCATCGCCCACGTGACCGTCATCGTCCTGGTCACCGGCGGTGGCCAGCAGGATATACGGCGCCTGGTCGGCGGCGGCATCGCTAACCTCAATGGCGTGGGCGGTCAACCGGTCGAGGGCTTCTCCGGTGGCGGCATCGAACAACTGAACGGTAGCGGGCGCGGCGCCGGTCACACCGCCTGTCACGCCGCTGGCGGTCACCACCGCGAAGGTGCGCTCATCCACGAACACGGCCCGGTCATGGCTGGGCGGGCTGCCCGCCGTTGTCGTCTCCGCGGCGTGGGGAGAAACCCCTGTGCCGACTCCAGGCGCGAGCCCCGCCGCGACTTCAGCGGTCGCCGTCGCTAGCACCTCGCCCGTGGCGCTGGACAGGAACGACACATCGCCGTCGGCCGTGTATACCGCCAATCGGTCCTGGCCGTTCCAGGCCGCGCCCACTACCTCCGGTAAGCGAACGCCGGCTGCCCAGATCGGTTCGCCCGTCCGAACGTCGAGTGCCTGGTAGACCCTCAAGCCGTCGGCTTCCCCGCCAACCGCTAGTCACCCCAGCGATCCTGCGACTACGCGCCAGATGACGCGACTGGGTGCAATCCTTGTCATGCCGCGCGAAGCAACCCGCAGTCGCGGGATCTCGGTACCGACATGCGAAGCGAGGGTGCCTGTGGTGTCATCGTCCGACGACAGGCTGGTAAAGTCGTTGCATGACGACAGTAGTCGCTCGGGACGCTAGTGAACTCGGCGCGGCGGTGCGAACGGCCCGCCTGTCCCGGGGCACATCCCAGGCGGAGGTCGCCCACAACGCCCGGGTCGGACGGCAATGGTTGGTAGCGTTCGAGGCGGGTGACAAAGCATCAGCGCCGTTTGACATGGTGTGCCGAGTGCTGGCGGAACTCGAACTTGAGGTTACCTTGGCGCCAATGCAACGCGTCGCGTCACCCGATGCCACACTTGGGCGCAGCGAGCCCGTGATCTCCGCCTCGGACATCATCGCGCGCTACACGAAGACTCCGGCCGTTCAGGCGTCCGGCGCCCAGGGGTACGACAAGTCAGGGCGAGCGCCAAGGGAGCCGAACGTAACCGAAGGCCCGGCTACGCCGGAAACCTCGGTTCGGGCGCGGATTGATGGGGAGGCTTCCGGTGACTGACCTCATTGTGGTCATGGGAGGCGAACCGGTCGGAGATATCACCGGCACGGGCAATCGGCTGCGTCTGCGCTACCTAGCTGGCGCCCCTGACCATCCCAGCTTCGTGCCGCTGTCTCTGATCGCGGCTGCGTCCGCTCCCGACTTGGCGGTCCTGTCCAGCCCGATACCCGCCCGGCTGATTGACGCTGCCGCCGCCTGGTGCCGCGAGGCCACCAAGAACAGCCTGGCCCACAGCCAATAGACCGAGAAATCCGGAATTCCCTCGACCTCCACTCCGCGCCGTTCAGTCAATCTAGTCGAGCAGGTTGCGCTCGGGTGCCCGTCGGCTCTCGGGGTCCATGAAGTCGTCGGGGACATCCAGGCCGGTGACGGCTTCGATGACCCCATCCCAGGTGGACGGCACCGGTCGCAGGTCGCGTGGTCAAGCCGAGGGCGTGGCCGCGTGACGCAGGTCCGGTTCGAGGTAGATGGTTTGGTGGAGGGGAACAGCGGCACGGGCGCGGGCTTCAGCGGCGTTGATGGCGCTGGCCAGGCCAGGAAGATCCAGCCCGGTTTGGGGCTCAATCTTGGCCGCTACCAGGATCTCGTCTGGGCCAAGGTGCATCACCCGAAGGTGGATGACAGAAGCTATTCCGTCACCGACCAGCGCCTGTTCGATCGCCTTGACCTCGTCAGGCGCCGGAGCCTCGCCCAGCAATAGAGACTTCATTTCGGTCGCCAGGATTATTGCCACTGTCACTAACAGCAGCCCAATCGCAGCTGACCCAGCCGCGTCCCAGCGCCCATCTTCGGTCACCAGAGTCGCCCCAATGCCAAGGCCGGCGAACACCAAACCGAGGAGGGCGGCGGTGTCTTCCAGCAACACCACCGGCAACTCGGGAGCCTTCGAGTTCCGGACAAACCGGAACCAGCCTTGGTCGCCTTTGACTGGGCGAGCCTCCCTGATCGCGGTCCTAAGCGAGAAGCTTTCCATCACAATGGCCGCAACGACCACCACTACCGGCACCCAATGCCAGGATTCGATCGGCTCAGGATGCTTGAGCTTTTCGTAAGCCTCGTACAGGGCGAAGAGTCCGCCGAGCGAGAACAACACCAGCGCTACCACGAACGACCAGAAGTAACGGCCGCGGCCATATCCGAACGGATGACTCGAATCTGGGCGGCGCTTGGCCTCCCGACCGCCCCACAACAACAGCACCTGGTTGCCGCTGTCGGCGACGGAGTGCACTGCTTCGGCCAGCATTGAACTAGAAGCAGTCAGGGCGAAGGCGACAAACTTAGTCAGGGCTATCCCAAGATTCGCGCTCAAAGCGGCGACGATCGCCTTGGTTCCAGAATGTGAACTCACTGGGGGCCTTTCTCTCAAGCTGGCTTCAACCCTAACGGGACTAAAGGGGCTGGCGTTCTAGGAACTCGTAGACGTCGGTCAAGTCAACGCCCGGGAAAGCGCCGGTCGGCATGGCCGCTAAGACAGATGAATGCGGGCGGGCGGCCGGCCAGGCCCAACCGGCCCATTCCTCGGACAGGTCCGCGGGCGGCTCGGCGCAGCAAGAGGGGTCGGGGCAATCTGAACGCATCCGCACACGGGTGTCAGAGCCCGCGAACCAGCCCGCGTCAGCCTCCCGGCACCCGACTGAGACTGAGAACAGGCCGTCGCGGGTCCGCTTCAAGTGGGCGGTGCTCCAGTAGGCGCCACTTGGAGTGTCGGTGTATTGGGCGTAGCGTTCGCCCAGCGCGGCGGCCTCGAAGACGTTGCGACCCGCCCAGTACCGGCACATGAACTGGCCCTCAATCGCGCCCAACGGGTCCATTGGAAACAGCAAACCATCGTTCTCATACGACTTGTGGATCACGCCGGAGGAATGGACTTTGGCGAAATGGACTTTGATCCCAAGGTGACGGGTTGACAGGTTGACAAACCGGTGCGCCGCCATCTCATAGGAAACAGTGAAGGCGTCACGGAAGTCCTCAATCGACAGCGCGTGCCCGGCTTTGGCGCTGCCGAGCCTCAGCACCGCCGCACTCTCCGGCATCAGTACCGCTCCGGCCAGGTAATTCGCCTCGACCCGTTGGCGCAGGAAAGCCCGGTAGTCCTCCGGTTCGCCGTGTCCCAGGACGTGCGAGGCGAGCGCTTGGAGCACGGTTGAGCGGTGGTCACCGGTGACGTGTTCGGCTGGCCTGGGCAGATACAGCCTGTGCCGCTTGGTGTCCAGCACTGAGCGCGTGGTCTGCGGCAGATCGTCCACGAACCACAGTTGGAACCCGAGCTTCCCAGTCAACGCGGCCAGATCGGCTTGGTTCATGGGTTCGCCCGGTTCGTGTCCGGCCAAGTCCAGCAACCGCCCGGCGGCGTCCTCGAGCTCAGGGAAGTAGTCATCCTGTTGACGCATCTCAAGGCGCAGAGCGGCGTTGGCCCGGCGCGCCTCTTCCGGCGTGGCGACCCGTTCTTCGCGCACGCGGTCCAGTTCCCGCGCCAGCCCAACTAGGGTTTCGACCACTTCCAGCGGCGTGGTCCGCCCAATTCTCACTGGCGGGAGCCCCCGCGCCGCGTAGGACGGGTCGCGCTGAACCCGCTCCCATTCGATCTCCAGCGCGTCCCGTTCGCTTGGCGGATTGGGGTCGAAGAGGTTCTTCGGGGTCACGCCAAGGGCGGCGGCGATAGCGCCCAACTGGGCCAGCGTTGGGCTCCGGTGCCCGTTCTCAATTGCCGATAGGCCCGATGCCGCGCGTCCAGCCGCCGCCGCCAGTTGCTCTAGCTTGATCCCATTTTGCAGCCTGAAGAATCTGATCCGCCGGCCAATCACCAGCGGGTCGAACCCTTCCTTCGGAATCCTGA
>JAIRNM010000354.1 GCA_031258055.1 Bifidobacteriaceae bacterium | reverse complement strand
CGGACCTGGACTTGGCTCCATAGCCGGTTGGCCTGGGGAAGGCAGACTAGGGGCTGGACCGCCCTCGCCTGGCGCACCCTGATCTGGAGCACCTGGCAAGGGCATGCCCCGGTATGGGGTGGGCGGGTAACTCGGCAACTTGCGCGGTGGTTCTACCATTGTGTGATCGTCGATCCTCACTTCTAGTGTCCGCTTTTCACATTCGCACTGTCTGGGCCAACGGCGCCGGAAGAAATCCCCCCTGAGGCACGAAAACACTGATTCACGGATGCGCCGTTAGCATACGAAGTCGATATTACATCGGACGAAAGCAATGGGCGTAGGGCTCGCCAGCCAGCCCAAGGGGTAATCCCCCAAGGCTCACCGCCGAGTCCTACGGTAGATGGCGCCGACCCGCAGCCGTTTCCGTCGTCCCGGCGGTTCGCCGGTGGCCCGAAACACCAGAGAGCGCCCCCGGTGTCCGTAACTCAAAGAACCGGCCCGCGAACCCCCAGTAGTTGGACTTACGGACACCCCCACCTACCGACCCGAAACGGCGCCAACGCGTTGACGTGGGGCGATGCCGTAGAGTCCAGGTGACGGCATCGTCCCGGGTGTCCGTAACTCAAAGAACTGGCCCGTGAACCCCCAGTAGTTGGACTTACGGACACCCCCAGTTCGGCGAGGGCCGAGCGAAGAGGCGGCCGGGCACGTACCCTAGAGCCGTGACTTCAACAATGCTGCTGATCGACGGACATTCACTCGCCTTCCGCGCTTTCTACGCGCTGCGCGACGCGGACTTCACCACCACCACTGGGGAACCGGTCGGCGCCGTCTATGGGTTTGTGAACATGCTGCTCAGCCAACTGAAGAAGCATAAGCCGAGCCACGTCGCGGCCGCCTTCGATTCTTCGCGCCACTCCTTTAGGACTGACATCTACCCGGAATACAAGGCCGGGCGCACCGAAACGCCGGAGGAATTTAAGGGCCAGGTGCCGTTGATCCAAGAAGTATTGGCCGCGCTCGGCATCCGCTGTTTCGAGGAACCAGAAGTAGAGGCCGATGACGTCGTGGCGACCCTCGCCACCGAAGCGGCCAAAGACGGTATGACGGTGCTTGTCATGTCCGGCGACCGCGACACCTTTCAGCTAGTGAACGACCAGATTTCGGTGCTCTATCCGCAAGCGCGCGGCTCCACGGCCGAGATGGCCCTCATCACGCCCGCTGAAGTCCAGCAACGCTATGACGTTAGCCCAGGTCAATACCCCGATTTGGCGGCCCTGGTAGGCGAACAATCCGATAACCTGCCGGGCGTGCCCAAAGTCGGCAAAGTCACCGCCGCCAAATGGATAAACCAGTACGGGTCGCTCGCTGGCGTGGCTGAACACGCCGAAGAGATCAAAGGTGTGGCGGGTGAGAACCTGCGCGCCCACTTGGATCAGGTCAAGTTGAACCGGCAGCTCGGCCAGCTTAGGCGCGATGTGCCGCTCGGCTTCAAGCCGAAGCAGCTCAAGCTGGGTTCCATCAACCGCCCAGAACTCGACCTGCTGTTCACCTCGCTTCAGTTCGGCCGGATCAAGGACCGCATTTACGACTCGGGAGTCTGGGACGCCAACGCCACCCGCGCGCCCGTCAGCGCCCCGAACCAAGCAATCAAGCCCGTGGTTATCGGCGCTGGCGGTATGGCCGAGTTCTTCCGCGAATACCAAGGTCAAACGGCCGGGCTCTCAGTCTCCGGCCGCCTCATGCCCGGTTCGGGCGAAGCCTGGAGCCTGGCCGTTGGGTTCACCGACGGACGGGTGACGGTGATCGACCCGACCACTTTGGACGAAGCGGACGATGCCGTCGTGGCTACCTGGCTTGGGGACCGGGACGCGGCCAAGGCGGTCCACGACGCCAAGACGGCATATCAGGAATTCCATGGATCCGGCCTAGAACTGGCCGGGGTTGTCTTCGACAGCGCCATAGCCGCCTACCTGATCTGGCCCGACCAGCGCGGCTATGACCTGGAAGGCCTGACAGCGCGGCTCCTAGGCGAGCATCTATCCGAGGAAGAGAGCGGCGGCCAAGGTGTGCTGGACCTAGGCGACGGCCCCGGAGACTTGGCCAAGGCCGCCCGCGCCGTCGCTTGTGCGAAGCTGGTCGAGCCACTGACCACCGAGTTGGAAGACCGCCAGGCGACCAGTCTCCTGGTTGAATTGGAACAGCCGTTGACCAAGGTTCTGGCTCATATGGAGCGGGCCGGGGTAGCGGTGGAGCGCGAGCGTCTCGCTGCCGTCCGGTCTGAGCTGGCCGGTCGGGTTGAAATGGCCGAACGCGACGCGATCGCCTCGCTGGGCGGCAAACAAGTGAACTTAGGCAGCCCAAAAGCCCTGCAAGAGGTCCTTTTCACTGACTTGGGCATGCCCAAGACAAAGCGGACCAAGACAGGCTATTCGACCGACGCGGAATCACTGGCGGATCTGTTCAAACGAACTGAGCATCCCTTCTTAGAGCATCTCTTGGCGCACCGCGACTCGATCAAACTCCGCCAGATGGTGGACAGTCTGCTCGCCTCTGTTCAAGACGACGGGCGGATCCACACGACCTTCGGCCAGACGGTGGCGGCGACCGGCCGCTTGTCGAGTTCCGATCCGAACCTGCAAAACATCCCCACCCGGAGCCAAGTCGGCCGCCAAATCAGACACTGTTTTGTCGCCGGTCCCGCCTACGCCGAACTGCTGACGGCTGACTATTCGCAGATCGAGATGCGGATCATGGCTGATCTGTCCGGGGATGAGGGTCTGATCGCCGCCTTCAACGAGGGCGAGGACCTGCACCGAACTGTTGCCGCCCGCGTCTTCAACACACCAGCCGATCAGGTCACACCGGAACAAAGGTCACGGATCAAAGCGATGAGCTACGGCTTGGCTTACGGCCTGAGCGCTTATGGGCTGGCCCGGCAACTCGGCATCGGCCAAAGCGAGGCCGAAGAGCTCCGGAAGGACTATTTCGCGCGTTTCGGCGGCATTCGCGACTACCTGGAGGGTGTGGTCAAGCAGGCGCGGCGCGACGGCTACACCCAAACCATTTTGGGTCGGCGGCGCTACCTGCCGGACCTGGGCAGCCCCAACCGGCAGCGGCGCGAGATGGCGGAACGGATGGCGCTGAACGCCCCGATCCAGGGCAGCGCCGCCGACATCATCAAAGTGGCAATGCTCAAAGTGGTTGACACGATGACCCAAGCGGACCTCAAATCCCGTCTTATCCTGCAAGTCCACGACGAACTGATGGTCGAGGTCGCGGGCGGCGAGGCGGCCACCGTTGAGGAAATTCTGCGCCAAGAAATGGGGTCGGCCGCCGCCCTCAAGGTGCCCTTGACGGTTTCGATCGGCCGGGGCGAATCCTGGCGCGAAGCTGGCCACTGACTCCCCCGGGCCTCGCTGGCCGTCGCTGGCCGTGGCTGGCCGTTACGAGTTGTCGCTAGAGCATGAGGGCGCGGATGATCGGCTCGGCCGCTTGCCGCACCGCCTGTTTGGCGGAATCGGCGCTGGGCGCTTGGACGGCCAACGCGGCTAACTGATCGCACTGCGCCAGCGTGTGCCGCGCCAAGGCCGCCCGCACGGCGGCGATCTTCGGCGGCGCCATCGACAGGCTGGTCACCCCCAAACCAACCAGCACCAGGGCGAGAGCCGGGTCACCGCCTGCCTCGCCGCATAGGCCAACCGGTTTCCCGGCCGCCCGCCCAGCGGCGGCGGCGCGCCCGATCAATTCGAGCACGGCTGGCTGCCAGGGGTCTAGGAAGGCCGCCAATTGCGGTTCGGTGCGGTCCGCTGCCATCGTGTACTGGGCCAAGTCATTGCTGCCAATTGAGACAAAGTCGACTTGCCTGAGGATCCGGTCCGCCAGGAGGGCCGAGGCTGGAGTTTCAATCATCACGCCGACCTGGTCCAAACCGACCGCCCGAGCCGCCGTGGCGAACCACTCCGCTTCTGACTCGAGCGCCACCATCGGCGCCATGACCCTCAGGTTGGCACCCG
>JAIRNM010000323.1 GCA_031258055.1 Bifidobacteriaceae bacterium | reverse complement strand
ACCGCTGGGGCGAGGCGCCCCGTGACCGGGGCCGGGGCGGTCGCCCAAGTAGGGGTGGGGACGCCGGAATCGCTGGCCGGGCGTGTGATTCGGACTTTGGAACTGCTGTCTACCAAGCCGATGAGCGCCGCCGACGTCGGGCGTGCGCTGCAGGTCAACCGGTCGACGGCGCTGCGGCTGCTGTCGACTTTGGTGGACACCGGTTACGTGGAACGCGACGAACGCCACAAGCACTATTCGCTGGCGAAACACCGCGTGCTGGGGTTAGTGGCCGGGGCGGACCTGCCGCTCGACTGGACCCTCCGACTCGATCCGAGGCTGAGCGCACTGCGCGACGCGACCGGCGACTCGGTGGTCCTCGGCGCCCCCGTCGGAACCGATATGGCATACCTGGCCTACTATCCCACCAGGCGCGTCGTGGGGCTATCGGAAGGGGTCGGGGCGGTTAGACCGATGCACTGCTCAGCCGTGGGCAAGGCCTATCTCTCGGCGCTGCCCGAACCGGCGCTGGCTGGCATGTTGGCCAAGCTGGCCTACCGTGGCGGCACCGAGCGCGCCGCGCGGGACCGCGACTCACTGGCCCGACTGGTGGCGGACGCGGCGCAAGAGGGCTACGCCACAGACTTGGAGGAGTCGTTCGATGACGTCCGCTGCGTGGCCGTGCCGCTGCGATTAGGCCGCGCCCTGGTCGGCGCCGTCGGAGTGACCGGCCCCGCCTCGCGACTCCCCCTGGCCCGCATCCGCGAACTCGGCGGCCTCCTGCGACGCCAGGTGGCCGCTTGGGACGCCAACGGCTCTTGAGACCGTAGGCGCAGGGCGGGTCCGTTCGATGACCAAGGCCGGGCCTGTCAATGTTGGGCGACATCTCCACGCATGTCGCCTATCGTTTACATTCTCATTGATGTCAGCTATCGTTTACACATGATCGCCACCAACCCCACAGAACTGGGCGCCCTTCTGCGCGAAGGCCGCCAACGCAAGGGGCTGACTCAACAGGACCTAGCCAACCAGCTAGGCACTAGCCGCCAGTGGGTGATCGCCGCCGAGGCCGGTTCGCCGAATCTGCGGCTGGCCCTCGTCATCGACGCTTTGCTCTTGGTCGACCTCCTAGTCGACGTGATCAGGGACGACTCCTCCCAAGCGATTCTCGACGCCGTGTTCGAGGCAAGGCCATGTCCGGCACCCTGAGCCTGTGGCTGTGCGGCGAGTTCGCTGGCCACTTGACCGAAGCGCAGGACGGTTCGGTTTCGTTTCGCTACGCCGATTCGTACCGGGACCGCTCTGCCGCTGACGCGCTTCCCGCTGTTTCAGCCTCACTGCCGCTAACCCGCAGTGCCCATCCGGCGAGCCTGGTCGATCCATGGCTGGACAACCTCCTGCCGGACGATGATGAGGTCCGCCGCCTCTGGGCGGCGCGGTTCGGCGAGCGCCACCCCTCGGCGTTCGCTTTGCTGCGGCGCATGGGCGCCGACTGCCCCGGCGCCGTTCAAGTGCTGGCGGAAGGAGCCGCCCCCACCGACGCGGCCAAGCTCCAACCTCTGACCGAATCCGGGATCGCGGCGCACATCGCCGAACTCAGACGAAATCCCGCCCAATGGCTATTGCCCGACCGCGGCGGCCGATGGTCTTTAGGCGGTCAGCAAAGCAAGTTCGCTCTGGCCCTGATCGGCGGCGAGTGGTTCGCGCCCTCGGGGCGGGCGGCATCGACCCACATCGTCAAGACCGGCATCGCTGGCCTGGAACTAAGTGACGTCGCCGAGTTCGTGACTTTGAGCGCCGCGCGGGCCTTGGGTTTGCCGGTCGCGGGCGCGAACCTGACCCATTTCGGAGACCAAGTGACACTGGTCGTCAGCCGTTTTGATCGCGTCGTCGGCGCTGAAGGAACGGTCACGCGCCTCCACCAGGAGGACTTCTGCCAGGCTTCGGGTCGATGGCGAGCGCAGAAGTACCAAGTCGATGGTGGCCCGTCGCTCGCCGATTGCGCCGCTTTGATCGAGCGGGTCACCGACCGGCGTGACCGCGAGCGGTCGCTCCGCGACTTCGCCCGGGCTCTTTGCTTCAACTGGGCTTGCGCCGGGACCGACGCCCACGCCAAGAACTTCGCCTTCGTCTACGCCGGGCGGCGAGCCGCCTTGGCCCCGTTCTTCGACCTGCTCAGCGCGACACTGATTTGGCCGCCAAGCGAGGTCGAGTTCAAAGCCAAGCTCGCCATGAAGGTAGCTGGCCGCTACCGCCTGCGCCGTATCGGGCTTCCCCAACTCCGGGCGGCGGCGCCCGACCTCCGCGTGGACGCGGACTTCGTCCAGGCCACAGCCGTTGATTACGCTCAGGCTGTACCGGATGCGGTCGCCGATGCCGTCCGCTCCGCCCAGGAAGCAGGCGCTGTCTCAACCGCCCGGGCCGCCGCGTTCATCGACAACGCCGCCGCCCGCAGCCGCAGCCTCCGGCTATAAGCATTGCTCTCGGGACCGGCCCATCAGCCGACTCAGCGCTCGGCCTCCCAATTCTCCCGGTGCGAACCCAAACAAACGCAAAAGCCCCAACGGGGCTTTCCCCATTCGTGGAACTGGGGAGAGCCGTCGCGGCCACACCCGTGGCCCCTCCTCCCTAATCTCGCGCGCCTCGGGGTGAGCGCTCCACGATCCAAGAATCTTGCGCGTCCTCGCTTGATCAGGAGCCGCAGGGAGTTGCACCGCCCTCAAGGGCCGAATAGGGTCAGGTGAGTTTCCTCGACGCGCCTAAGGACAGCACCATGACTTTCCAACCGGGCGGATTCCAACCCCTACCGCCTCAACAGCCCGGCTTCACCCCTCCGCAACAACTGGGACCGGGAAACCAGCCCCAGGCGACGACCTTTTTGGAAGTGGCTGGCGAGAGCTATTACCGTGACGAGATCCGCGCCGTGTTCACGGCCTGTGGCGAGCGGATACCACGGGAAGGCGAAGAGCCCGGCAGGCGGCGGGGCAAAGAGATTCGGGCCGCCGCGTTACTGATTCCCGAGCCCACGAACCCCTACGATTCCAACGCCGTGGCCGTCTACATCGCAGGCAACAAGGTCGGCCACCTCGAAGCCGTGATCGCGCCCTCGGTGCAACCGGCGCTGCTAGCCAGGGGACCGGCGCCTCTCGAAGTCCCGGCCCGGGTGTGGGCGCTTGACGATGACGGCCTGATCCGGGCACGCATCACGGTCGAAGTGCCCACAGTATTGATCGGCCCGCGACAGCCTGCCCTTCCGCCTCCCGCCGCTCCGGCGCCGCGCCAGGCGTGGTACAAACGGTGGTGGGTGTGGGTAATCATCGTCCTCGTGTTGGCTGGGATCGGCCAAGCCATGAACGGTGCCACAGACGACGCCAAGACGGGCGGCGCACCGTCCCCTTCGGCCAGCGAGGCCACCATCGGCCCTTGCGAACCAGCGAGCGCCGAAGTCATCGGCGCTATTGATTTCAGTCTCGACGTGAACGATGGGATCTCGGAAG
>JAIRNM010000292.1 GCA_031258055.1 Bifidobacteriaceae bacterium | reverse complement strand
TAATCACGGCACCGTCCTCAAAGGGCTCCAGCGGCTTGTGCTCGGGCAGCAACCCCAAGGTGACCAGTGCGTCCAGCGCCTCATTGGCGGCCTCAATGCGCGGGTTCAGATTGGCCAGGCCAAGATCGTTGTCCCAGGCGGTGCCGGTCACGATGTCAGTCACGTCGGTCTCATCCGTGAAGGTCCGATTGCCGCCGTTGTTGGCCACGGCCTCCAGAGTCGCGACCACCTCCACGTTGACAATCTGATCGACGCTCTTCTTGATCTCCTCGACCACCACATCGACGCTGCCCTGGATATGTGGCACCAAGGCTTCGACTGTCCGCGCGACCTCGGTCGCCACGGCATTGGCGGGCAAGCCGGCAATGGTCGCCTCGGCCAGATCGTCCAGCGTGATCTCGCCGGCCTTGAGCGCGTCGAGGGCATCCTTGTGGCCAATCACGTCCTCCACCACAGCGGTGACGGTCGCTTCGTCAATCGGCAGGCCCAAGCGGGCCAGCGTCACAACCACCACGATCCCGACGTTATCAAGCGAGATGACTCCCGCCGTGTCTTCGATGCCGTTGGCGAGGTCGTCCAGCACCGTTACGGTCAACGCAACGGCCAACTCGCTGGGCTCCACGCCTACGCCGACCTCGGCCGGGTTGACATCGCCCGCCTCGACCGCCGCCATCACCCGCGCGAAGGTCGCGTCAACCACCGCTTTGACACCGCTGTCCGGGATAACGCCAATGGCTGGGTAGGCCTTATCGGCGACATTCTGCAGGATCAGCGGGGTCAGCGTAGCCGACCAGCCCTTGGCCCATTCCGAAGTGGCCGCTGTGTCCGGGATTCCCCCGTTCGCGCCGACTCGGGCGACAGTGGCCTCCACGGCCTGCTGGATCCGCTCTTGGGGCAGGAAGCCGAGCGCCGGGTAGGCGCCCGCCGCCACGGCGTCCAGGATCGCCTGCGTATCGGGTTCGGCGTTGGCTGATTCCGGTGACGGCGTGTTCGGCAGGCCGTCCGCGGCAACGCGGTCGAAGGTCACGTTGACCACGTCTTCGAGGTTGACGCCATCCTCCAGGTCGGCCAGACCGTCGCTGTCATCGACGCCCAAGACCACCGCGCCCACAATCGGGTCAGCAATAGCCTCACCCTCAATCGTCACGCGCGAACCGTTGATGACATTGGGGAACAGTGCCGCGAAAATCGTCACTACGGCAGCGAGCAAGGCGACGGTCATAGAAGCGAAGGCGTAGCCGAACTTCTTGATCCAGGTGGTGCCAACCACCCCGATCAGCGCCACCGCCGCAACAACTATGCCAATCCAAACCAGGATTGTCGGATGGTTCTGGCCGTTGTAGGCGAAGCCCAACCAAACCACCCAAACCGCCGCGATCAACGTGGCGGCAATCGACAGCTTCGGTGCCAGCGATTCGGACCGCTGACGCACAACGCCATCTGTCTTGAGGGACAAGAAGATCGCGCCGTGGGCCAGGAACAGGGCCGCTGTTGTCAGACCGCCCAAGAGCAGGAAGCCCTTGTGCGCGAAGACCAGATCGAAGAAGGTGCCGTCGTAGAGAATCTTGGTGGAACCAAGCTGCGCCGGATCAACCGCCGCTTTGACACCAGACACCAAGTTGGCGAAGGCCACGCCCCACAAGATGGCGGGGATCCAGGAACCAAGCACAATGCACCAGTCCCAGAGGCGGCGCCAGCCGTCGCCGTTGATCTTGCCGCGATACTCGAAAGCGACAGCCCGAATAATCAGACCGACCAGAATCAAGAAGAGCGGCAGATAAGCGGCGCTGAACAAGGTCGCGTACCACTCGGGGAAGGCCGCGAACATAGCACCACCAGCGGTGAGCACCCAGACTTCGTTGCCGTCCCAGAGCGGGCCAATCGTTGAAAGCATGGCCCGGCGTTCGCTGTCCTTCTTGCCGATGAACGGCAGCAACATGCCAACGCCGAAGTCGAAGCCCTCAAGTACCAAGTAGCCGGTCCACAGAACCGCGATCAACACGAACCACAAGGTTTGCATCGCCGTCGGGGTCTGGGCCAGATGATGGAGCAGGCCAACAAGCCCGCCCGCCGTGTCTTCTGTCACCTGCGGGTCAACCGCGGCGGGAGCCAGAGCGAGAATGTTACTCAACATGGTTATTCCTCCTTAGCTCCGTCAGTACGAGAAGGTCAACGGCTTGGAATCATCCAAGTCGGCCTTCACCTGGGGGATGGCTTCGTCGTAGTTCAGGCCCTTGGCCGTGTATCGCTTCATCAAGTAGAACCAGGCGACGGCCAGGACCAAATAGATCAGCGTGAATGAGATCACCGTCAACCAGATCGGGCCCTCATGCACAACCGGCGAAACCGCATTGGCGGTTTGCAAGGACAGATCCGTCTCGACGCCGGTCAGCACATGCTCAGCCGAGAGCGATGCTTTCGGATAGACGATGAACGGCTGGCGGCCGATCTCCGTGAAAATCCAGCCGAAAGCGCCGCCGATGAACGGCATGGGCAAGGACAGCGCCGCCCAAGACTTCAAGAAGCCGCTGCCCGAAGTCCTCCCGCCGCGCAAAGCCAACAGGCCCACCACCGCTAGAACGGCCGAGAACATGCCAAAGAAAATCATGAACCGGAAGGTCCAGAAAGTCACTCCCTGGGGTGGAATCCAGTCGACGTCTTTCGCCTCGTCTGGCGTCAGGTAGGCATCATCAAGGACTTGTTCAGCCGTGTCCATGCCCGTCACCTTGGCGCTGCCGTCGGTCCAGGCCAGCCAGGACAACATCTTGGGGATTTCGATCAACCGGGTTGTGTCATCGGTCCAGCCCCCATCCGCGTTCTGGACGCATTCGCCGAAGGCTATGACTGTGAAACCAGCCCCTTCGTCACCGGTCGGCGTGGTGCAAAGCAACTCCGCCGCCGCCATCTTGGTGGGCTGTAACTCCGTGATCACTTGGGCCTGATGGTGGCCGGAGAAGATCAATGAGATACCGGCTATCAGCAAGGCCCAGCAACCGACAGCACCACCCAGGCGGTAGACCCGGGCCGATTCGTCGTTACCAGCCCGCACGGCCCTGACCATCCACCAGATGGCGATGCCGCCCAGGAAGGTCCCAGCCACGACGAACGCGGTCGAGATGGTGTGCCAGAACGTGGACAGAGATAGTGTCGAGAACAGTACTTCGCCCAGGTTGGCCATGGCCGCGCGGTCGAGTTCCGGGTCGAAAGTGGCCCCATTGGGGTACTGCATGAACGAGTTCGCGGCCAAAATGAAGAAGGCCGACAGGTTGACGGCAAAGGCGACCAACCAGATTGTCAGCAGGTGAACGCCACGCGAGAGGCGCCCCCAACCGAAGATCCAGATGCCTAGGAAGGTCGACTCAATGAAGAACGCGGCCAACGCTTCCATAGCCAATGGGGCGCCGAAGATGTCGCCCACCATGCGCGAGTATTCAGACCAGTTCAGACCGAATTGGAACTCTTGGACAATGCCAGTGACAATACCCAGCGCGAAGTTGATCAGTAAGAGCTTGCCGAAGAATCGTGTGAGGCGGTACCACTCATCTTTGCCGGTCTTGTACCAGAAGGTCTGGAGCAAAGCGACCAGCGGCGTCAAACCGATGGTCAGCGGCACGAAGATGAAGTGGTACACGGTGGTGATGCCGAACTGCCACCTGGCTAGATCGAGCGCTTGCATGTGCACCTCCGCAGTGAGGTTAGGGAACGAAAAGGACAATTTGCAGTTTTCAGGGGCCTGGGCAGGTCGTATCCTGTCCAAAGGCCTTGCTTCACGCTATGTTGCGGGACCCGAAGTTCATGGGACCTAGGTCCCAACATCTTCACAAGTTCTGCCAACTTCTAACCCATTATGGACCCTCCGGAAGACCTTTTTAGTAGGACTACTCAGCACGGGACCAACTGGTGCTATAAGGGCCTGATGACCCAACCAGAGCCAGACTCGCTTTGGCCCCTGATCGAACCTCTACTGACCGAGGCCCACGACCCGGTCCAATACTTGGGCGGCGAACTGAACTCGCGCTCCAAGGACTGGTCCCAGGACCAATCTGAAACGATCAGGTGGGTCCTCGCGTTCCCTGACGCCTACTCCGTCGCCGTCCCCAACCAGGGCCTCCAGATGCTCTACGAGATCATCAACGAGCGCCCGGACGCGCTGGCGGAAAGGGCCTACGCCCCCTGGCCGGATATGGAGCAGGCGATGCGCCGGGCCGGAGTCGAATGGTTCACCGTAGACTCGCACCGACCGGCCAGTCGGTTCGACATCATTGGTCTGTCGCTTTCGACTGAGCTTGGCTATACGAACTTGTTGACCTGTCTGGATCTGTCCGGGCTGGCGCTCCACGCCAAGGACCGGCGCCAGTCAGACCCGCTGGTCATAGTGGGTGGTCATTGCGCCTTCAACCCGGAACCGCTAGCCGATTTCATTGATGGCGCCGTCCTGGGCGATGGCGAGGAAGTGGTCGGCGCCATCACCGATTCGACCCGGCAGTGGAAGGAGCAGGGCAAGCCCGGCGGCCGCGCCGGTTTGCTCGAAAGACTGGCGAGAGCGGACCTGGTCTACGTCCCGGCCTTCTACACGGTCGGATACGACGAACAGAGCAAGCAAATCGCCCAGGTCTTCCCCAACAACCCGGCAGCGGCGCCCCGGCCAACTAAGAAAACCGTGCTTGACCTGGACGAATGGCAGTACCCCAAGGCGCCGTTGGTGCCGTTCGCCGAAACCGTCCACGAACGCGCCTCAGTCGAAATCTTCCGGGGCTGCCTGCGCGGGTGCCGTTTCTGCCAGGCCGGAATGATCACCCGGCCAGTCCGCGAACGCAGCGCTCCAGTGATTGAGCGAATGGCCCAAAAAGCGATCGCCGCAACCGGTTTCGATGAAGTCGGCCTGCTCTCGTTGTCTTCAGCCGACCACTCGCAGATCGCCAAGTTAGCCAAGACAATGGCCGACCACTATGAGGGTTCGCAGACCGGTTTGTCGTTGCCCTCCACCCGGGTCGACGCCTTCAACCTGGAATTGGCCCAGGAACTGCACCGGGGCGGGCGGCGCTCGGGCCTGACCTTCGCCCCGGAAGGCGGATCGGAAAGGATGCGCCGCGTCATCAACAAGCAGGTCACCGAAGAAGACCTGATCAAGACTGTGGCCACCGCCTTCGGCCAGGGTTGGCGGTCGGTCAAGCTCTACTTCATGTGCGGCCTGCCGACGGAGGAAACCGCCGATGTCACCCAGATCGCCGCTCTGGCTGGGCGCGTGATCGCCACCGGCCGGGCAACCGCTGGGCATAAGGACATTTCCTGCACGGTTTCGATCGGGCCGTTCGTGCCGAAGCCGCACACGCCCTTCCAGTGGGCGGCGCAATGCCCGCCCGCCGTAGTCGACGAGCGCTTAGCCGCCTTACGCCAGGCGGTGGCGGCACTGGGCAAGCCCGGCAGGGCTATCACCATCCGCGCCGCCCCCGGACGTCCAGCCATGTTAGAGGGGCTATTGGCGCGCGGGGATAGGCGCGTCGGGACTGTCATCGAAGCGGCTTGGCGGGCGGGCGCCCGCTTCGACGGCTGGCGCGAATACCTCGACATGGACCTTTGGGAGGAAACCGCCGCGATCGTTCTTGCCGAACGCGGTCTCTCACTCGACTGGTACACCACCCGCCCGCGCGACTACGACGAAGTCCTGCCCTGGGACCATCTCGACGCCGGCCTGGACCGCGACTGGCTGTGGGATGACTGGGTGGCGGCCACCGCCGCCGAAGGGGTCGAGGATTGCCGCTGGTCCAGTTGCTACGACTGCGGCGTCTGCACCAGGTTGGGCACCGAAATCCAGTTGGCGGTGGGCCTGTGAGCGGTCGCCGACCGGCGCCATCCACCCCGCCGCCACCGCCCGCCGTCCAAAAGCTCGCCCTGCGTTACGCCAAGCGCGGAACCCTCCGGTTCGCCTCGCACCGCGTTCTGCAGCGCGCCTTCGAGCGCGCGGTGCGCCGGGCTGACCTGCCGATCGCCTACTCCGCTGGCTTCACGCCGCACCCCCGTCTGTCCTATCTGGGGGCCGCTCCGACCGGCGCCGCCAGCGAAGCTGAGTACCTCCTGCTGCGTTTGTCCGAGGTTCTGCCGCCCGCCCTAGTCCAGGCCCGGTTGAACGCCGTCATGCCGCCGGGTCTTCCCATCCTTCAGGCTGTGACCTGGGACGATGCCGTCTTCGGCGACCTAGCCAAGCAGCTCACCGCTTCCCTGTGGCAAGTTGAGCTCGACCAAGTCGACGGCGCTGGGGTGGCGGCATCGGCGGCTGCATTCTGGGCCCTCGAAGAGTTCCAGGCCATCCAGGTCCGCCCCGGGCCAACCGGCGCCGCTGAGAGCAGCCGAGGCGGCGCCCGTAGCAAGCCGCCGCGCCAGATCGAGGTCCGCGGCAACGTCCTGGCGCTGGACTTGGCCAAGACATCCGGCCGGCCCTGCCCTGATCCCGGCAAGCCCTGTGCCATACTGGAAATGGTCTTGCGGCACGCCACGCCGGTCGTTAGGCCAGATGATGTCATCGCCGCCCTTGCGGCAACCGGCCTCGAAATAGGGTTGCCACCACGCGCCACCCGGCTGGCCCAAGGGGTATACGCGGTCGAGACTGGGCTGGTGCAGCCCTTCTCCCGGATCGCAGCGCTGGCACCGAAACCGTAGGCTTGCGCGGCCCACTCGCCCTCACCGGGCGGGGGCCCGAGAACAACCGGCCGCCGCCGGTCATGGCGTGGCGTCTTGGCGGCGCCATGGAGCACTTGTGGCTGAAGAACAACCGCAACTTGATCTTGAGTTGCCCCCCGTATCCAAGCGCGCCCCCCGGCGCGCCACCAAACCCCAGTCGGCGCCTGATCTGCGGGCCCTCGACCAACTTGTAGACCTAACCGAGGCGGTCGCCAAACACTCGGAACGCTTGGGCCTGACCGACGCGGCCGACAAGACCGACCCGGGCGAACCGACCAAGCAGACCGCCGGCAAGTCCAGCACGGGCAAACGGGCCAAGGGGCGCGCCCGGCCGACCGAACCGAAGGCACCAGCCGGCCAACCGCCCGCGCCGGTCGGTGACGGCGTGCGCTTGCCGATGACAGCGCTGCTGTTCCAAGCACCAGTTGTGGCCGCCGCGTCGGCCCGGTCCGCCGTTCACCCGGAAGCGGAGGGCGAACCGGCCAAGCCCGCTCAGAGCCGGTCGTCTCGCCGGCGCGCCGCCGCCAAGGCTGGCAAGAGCCCAACAAACGGCGAGGCGGAGAAGGCGGCGGACGCGCAGACGGCATCGGGCAAGAAAAGGGCCCAAAAGCCAGCCCTAGCTGAAGCGACCAGCCAGGCGGAATCAGCCGAAGAAAGCGAAGAGTCCGGCTCGCGGCGGCGGCGCAAGCGGATTCGGACGGGCCGCAAAGAGGAGGCGGGACCAGCCGAAAACGAGGGCGTCACGGCCCTGGCCGGTTCGACCCGTCTCGAAGCCAAACGCCAGCGGCGCAAAGAAGGCCGCGAAACGGGGCGGCGGCGCACCCAGATCACGGAAGCTGAGTTCCTGGCCCGGCGCGAATCGGTCGACCGGCGCATGGTGGTGCGCGAACGCGACGGGCGCACCCAGATAGCTGTCCTTGAAGACGGCGTGCTGGTGGAACACTACGTTGCCCGGCGCACCCAACACACTATGGTGGGCAGCGTCTACCTGGGACGGGTCCAAAACGTCCTGCCATCAATGGAGGCGGCATTCGTGGATGTGGGCCGGGGCCGCAACGCCGTGCTCTACGCCGG
>JAIRNM010000439.1 GCA_031258055.1 Bifidobacteriaceae bacterium | reverse complement strand
AACGTGCGCTCTATCGTGGGGTTAGGCGATGCGGCAGAGCACATGGCCGGTTGGCACGCGTTGGCCGACCGTTGCCGCCAATTCGGTGACCTGGCCAGCGCACGGGGCGGTCAGGGGTTGTTCCATCTTCATCGCTTCGAGCACTATCAGCAGGTCGCCCTCTGCTACGGAGGCGCCCTCGTCGACAGCCACTCGCACCACAGTGCCCTGCATTGGCGCGGTCACCGAACCGTCGGCGGAGGTTCCAACCGTGCTCCGGCCAGCCTTCCGGCCGGTCCGCCTCGGTGGTCCCGCTACATTCGGTCCACCCCCAGGGTTGCCGATGCCGCCAACACCGCCCGCTCCCCCGGCAGCAACCCCGCCCAGGGCAGAACCGGCTCCAGCCCCGGCCAAACCGATGGGCAGCACCACCTCCAAGCGTCTGCCGTCGACTTCGACGACCATCCGTGAGGTGGCGGGGACCTCCGGTAGGGCGGCATCGGCGGCTGTGGCGGGCGGCAGGGCGGCCACCGTCGAGGCGAAGTCATTCTCGATCCAGCGCGTGTGGACGGCGAATTCGGCGGCGGTCGCGGCCGTGAAAGCAGGCGACTCCAAAACCGCCCGGTGGAAATGCCGGACAGTGCCGACGCCTTCGATTTTCAATTCGCGCAGCGCCCGGCGGGCACGGGCCAGCATTTGGGCGCGGTCGCGTCCGCGCACAATCACTTTGCCGATAAGCGAATCGAAAGAGCCGGTCAGGCTGTCACCAGTTTCATATCCGAAGTCGCAGCGTATACCGGGACCGCCGGGCAGGCGAAGCGTGGACAGCAGCCCGGGGGTTGGCATGAAGCCGTTGGCGGGGTCTTCGGCGTTGATACGGAACTCAATCGCGTGGCCGTAGGCCAGAGCCTCGGAGTAGCCCAGTGGTTCACCGGCTGCCAAACGCAATTGTTCGCGCACAAGGTCTACGCCCGCTACTTCTTCGGTCACGGGGTGCTCAACTTGCAGGCGCGGGTTGATCTCCATGAAGAAGACATCTCCCTCAGCCGAGATCAAGAATTCGCAAGTGGCGGCCCCGCGGTAATCAGCCTCCAGCAAGAGTGACCGTGACCAGGCGGTCAACTGCGACTCTTGAGCGGCGGTCAAGAATGGCGCTGGCGCCTCCTCAATCAGCTTCTGGTGTCGGCGTTGAACTGTGCAGTCACGAGTCGATAGCACAGCCACACCGCCATGGGCGTCCGCCAGGCACTGGGTCTCAACATGGCGGGGACGTTCCAAGAACCGCTCCACGAAACACTCGCCCCGCCCGAATGAGCCGAGCGCTTCGCGTTCGCAAGCCGCCAAAGCCTCAGCCGCCTGGTCGGCGGAACGCACCACGCGCATACCGCGTCCGCCGCCGCCGTAGCAGGCTTTGATCACCAGCGGATAGCCGTGCTCGGCCCCGAACCCGGTTATGTCGTCCGCCGATGAGATTGGGTCAGGTGAAGCGGGCACCATCGGCACACCGGCGCGAAGAGCCAAAGCGCGGGCCGACAGCTTGTTGGAAACCAGTTCGAGGGCTTGGGCTGGCGGTCCTATCCAGGTCAGGCCAGCGGCGGCGACGGCATTGGCCAATTCGGCCGATTCAGCCAGGAAACCGTAACCGGGGTGGACCGCTTCGGCGCCTGTCCGTGAGGCCAGGCTGACAATTGCCGGGGCGTTTAGATAGGTTTCGGCGACTGAATCGCCTGGCAGCGCAAACGCTTCATCCGCCACCCGAACATGCATGGCGTTGCGGTCCTCCGGCGCGTACACCGCCACCGAACGGATGCCCGCGTCGGCGCAGGCCCGCGCTATCCTGACCGCTATCTCCCCGCGGTTCGCAATCAAGAGACTCGAAAACACCATTCCACGCTAAGCGCCCGGCGCGGTTCGCCGGCGGACCAACGACCGTCAGGTCCGCCGCCGCGATTTGTGGTACCCCTACAAAAGGCCGGGCCGCCACAGGTCGAACACCGTCAGGCCAAAGCGCTCCAAGAGGTGGCGTAGCACTGGCAACGACAACCCCACAACACCGTGATGGTCGCCGTCGATCCCCTCAATAAACGGGCCGCCCAGCCCGTCAATGGTGAACGCCCCAGCGACCCGCAGCGGTTCGCCGGTAGCGACATAAGCGTCGATTTCCGGTTCTGTCATTTGGCCGAACCGCACAACCGTGCCCGATGCCGCGCCCTCACCCTTTCTTCCTTGCTCAGCTTTGCCGTCCGCTGGGCCGAACAGCCAGTGGCCGCTGTGCAGGACCGCTTCGCGGCCGGACTGCTGGGCGATCCGGCGTTTGGCGTCAGCCGGTCCGGTTGGCTTGCCCAAGACCTCGCCGTCCAGTTCAAGCATTGAATCGCAACCCAGAATCAAGGCGGATCCAGGTGCGCGCTGGGCGACAGCCTCGGCTTTAGCCCGGGCCAGTCGAAGAACTTGATCAGCCGGTCCAAGCCCGGGCTCAAGCGCTAGAGCAGCGGCGAGGACTTGATCTTCATCGATGTCAGCGGCTATCACCAGCGGATCCATCCCGGCTGCTTCCAGGGTGGTTAAACGGGCCGGTGACGCTGAAGCCAAAACCAGTTGAATCATCGCGCTGGGCTAGGCGAACCGGGCCGCGGTCAGCCGCTGTAGGGGGTAACGGCGTTCACGGTCACCGAGACTTCTTTGCCGTTAGGAGTGAGATAGCTGCGGTTCTCCCCTATCTTGGCGCCTATAAGGGCCGCTCCGATTGGTGACTGCTCAGAGTAAACGGTGAGGTTAGAGCCGCCCGCGACTTCGCGTGAGCCGAGCAGGAAGTCTCGTTTCTGCCCGCCAATCGTTGCCGTCACAACCATCCCTGGCTGGACGGAAGAAGAATCAGTTGGGGCCTGGCCCACCTGGGCGTTGTCCAGCAAGGCTTTGAGTGAAGCGATGCGGCCAGCCATTTTGGCTTGCTCCTCACGCGCGGCATGATAGCCGCCGTTCTCTTTCAGGTCGCCCTCGGCGCGAGCCGCTTCAATCTTCTTGACCACTTCGGCCATGCCTTCACCCTGAAGGGACCGCAACTCTTCGACGAGCCGGTCGTGTGCCTCCTGGGTCAACCAGGTCGTTTCGGTCATAGTTGTTTACTCCTCTTGTTAGTTATTCCAGGCGCTCAATCGGCCCGTTACGCTACGGTGGGTGTGGGGCCACCAACACCTGGTAAGCCCACCAGTCTAAACCGCCGCCGGTCCCAAGCCCTTGAAAGATTGATGAAGGGCTGCTCCCGCTCAAGTCATCCTGCCCTAAGTCGCAGGATTCCGGGGCAGTTCGGCGGACGCGGAACGGGAGCGGTAGCCCGACACGACGGCATCGGCCACCAGCTAGGGGCTGGCCAGGACCGGGCAAGGCCGACGTTTTGACCCGGTGGGTGGGCGGGAGCTAATCTAGAACGTCCCGTGTGCGCACTGGCTGAAGTCGGCGCGCGCCCGCTCACCAGCGGGGCGCGGGGATACCACCTTTCCAATAAGTGAGGCTGAAATACTGTGCGCACGTATCACCCGAAGCCGGGCCGAATTGAGCGGTCCTGGCACGTCATCGACGCGACTGACGTCGTGCTGGGCCGCTTGGCCACGCACGTCGCAACGCTGCTGCGGGGCAAGCATAAGGCGGTTTTCGCGCCGCACCTGGACGCGGGCGACTACGTGATTGTGATCAACGCCGACAAAGTGGCGCTGACCGGAAACAAGTTGACCCAGAAGAAGGCCTATCGCCACTCTGGCTATCCGGGCGGCTTGCGGGCCGTGACCTACGGCGAACTGCTTAAGACCCGGCCGGAGGAAGTGGTGCGCAAAGCTGTCCGCGGCATGTTGCCGAAGAACCGGCTGGCGCGCGGGCAACTCGCCAAGCTGAAGATTTATCGCGGCCCGGATCATCCCCATGCCGCTCAGCAACCCGAACCATACGTCCTAACGAAGGTCGCGCAGTAAGCGCCTCGGCGCTGAGCGGGCCGAACCCAGATATAAGGAGAGAAGTGACCGAGATCGAGCTCGACAGCCCAACCGAAGCTGAGACGGAAACCGGGGACGGAATCGACGAAGAAGTGCCGTCCGTTTACACCTCGGAGACACCGGAAGCGCCGGGGCGCGGCTTGTCCTTGGTGGCACCGGGACGGGCGTTAGGGCGGCGCAAAGAGGCCATCGCCCGTGTGCGCCTAGTGCCCGGCAGCGGCCAATGGACCATTAACGGGCGCAGCCTTGACGACTACTTCCCGAACAAGCTCCACCAGCAGTTGGTCCGTTCGCCTTTCACCTTGTTGGACATCGAGGGGAAGTTCGACGTGCTGGCGCGCATCACCGGTGGCGGGACTTCCGGCCAGGCCGGGGCGCTTCGCTTGGGGGTGGCCCGGGCGCTCAACGCAATTGACGAAGAGCACAACCGTCCGGCCTTGAAGCGCGCCGGTTACCTGACCAGGGACGCGCGCGTGACGGAGCGCAAGAAGGCCGGTCTGAAGAAGGCTCGCAAAGCTCCGCAGTATTCGAAGCGCTGATTCGGCGCGGCCAATGGGGCGGCTATTCGGCACCGATGGGGTGCGCGGGCTGGTCGGACGCGACATCACCGCTGACCTGGCTTTACGGTTATCGGCGGCGGTCGCTCGCGAACTTGAGTCAGAGCAGGGCCTAGGCTACGGCTCGAAGGTGGCACCGCCACTGGCGGACGAGTTTTCGGACGAACCAGCGGTGGAACCGCGGCGGTTGCGCGCCATTGTCGGCGTTGACTCGCGCGTTTCAGGCGATATGTTGGCTTCTGCTTCGGCCGCCGGGCTGGCCTCGGCTGGCGTCGATGTGGTCTTGGCCGGTGTTGTCCCCACCCCTGGCCTGGCCTATTTGACCCGGTCTATGGGCTTCGACCTGGGTGTCATGATTTCGGCTTCGCACAACCCGTATCAAGACAACGGCATCAAGTTCTTCTCCGCCACCGGTTACAAATTGCCCGATGCCGTCGAGGACGTGATTGAGTCGCGTCTGGCTGAGGAGTGGGAACCGGCCATCGGCGAGGCGGTCGGCGCGCTGACAGTTGACCTCACTGCGGTCAGGCGCTACATCGATTTCCTGGTGGCCAGCGCTCCGGTCCGGCTGGACGGTTTGCGGGTGGTGCTTGATTGCGCCAACGGCGCTTCTTTTGCGGTCGCGCCCGCGGTGTTCCGCGCTCTGGGCGCGGAGGTCACCGCTTTGGGGAGCGAGCCGAATGGCACCAACATCAACGCTGGCGTCGGTTCGACCCACCCGGAGCGGTTACAGCGGGCGGTGGTCGGGCTGGAGGCGCACGCTGGGTTCGCTTTCGATGGCGATGCCGACCGCTGCTTAGCCGTGGACGCCGCCGGTGAACTGGTTGACGGTGACAAGATCATGGGCATCTTGGCCGTAGCTCTGCGTGAGCGGGGCGAGCTAGCCGGTGACACCCTTGTAACTACAGTGATGTCAAACCTGGGTTTGTTCAAGGCCATGGAAGCCAACGGCGTTTCTATGAAGGTCACTGCGGTCGGTGACCGCTATGTGCTGGAGGAGATGATCGCTGGCGGCTACTGCTTAGGCGGTGAACAGTCCGGTCACATCATCCTGTCGGCGCATTCCACCACCGGCGATGGCACGCTGACAGCGGTGCAACTTGCCTGCCAAGTCCGGGTCGCCGAATCTTCGCTGGGCGAACTGGCCCGGCT
>JAIRNM010000433.1 GCA_031258055.1 Bifidobacteriaceae bacterium | reverse complement strand
TACGTCCTAGGCGGCGGTGAGGACGCTTCGCAGGTCGCGGCGGCCCGGGAGCTACGGCAATCAGGCGCCTTGAACCGGGCGGCGGCCAGGTCCGCCGCGATTTTCGCCGTCTGCGCTGGACTGCAAGTTATGGGCCATGATTTCGAGGTCGCTGGCAGCCAGATCGAACCCGGCCTTGGGTTGCTGGATGCCAGCACTAGGCGCCGCCAGCCGCGAGCGGTCGGAGAAGTCCTGGCCGAACCCCTCAACGGTTCGCCACTGTTGACCGGGTATGAGAATCACGGCGGCGGCACCGCCCTCGGCGCTGACGCTCAGCCGCTCGCGCGCGTCCTAGCCGGGATCGGCAACGGCGCCGGCGGGCCAGTCGGCGACGGCACTGAAGGCGCTGTTCAAGGCAACATTTTGGCGACCTATCTACACGGTCCGGTGCTGGCCCGCAATCCGGCGCTGGCCGACCGGCTGCTCAGCCTTGCCACCGGCGCCGAACTCCAGCCGCTAGAAACACCGTGGGTGAGCGAACTGCGCGCCGAACGCGAACAATATGTGCGCTCCGGCAAACTTTCGGCCGAATCGGTCCGCACCCCGCGCTGACAGAACCCTCAAAGCTCCCCAGCATTAGACGTGCCGGGCTAAACCACTAGGCCTGTCATCCGCGTTTCCGCTGGCGAGAGCTTCACGCCCGCCGTCAAGAATCAAGACACCTAGTTGAGCTAGATCACTCGGCCACCAAAGCTTTGGCGGACGAATCAAGTCTTGCTTCTCAGGATTACGCCGCCCAAAGACACGACCGAATTGGGGAGATTTTGTGGGCCATTCGCCAGGGACTTGTGTCCCTTGTGCAAGGCTTGATGATACTGGCGGTAAGCAAGAGGCAGCACTGCAACGCTCGTACTAGCATGTTCGCGGACTCCAGGTTTCCGGCGACAGCCTCGGAAGGCCACTACTGACATCAACGGGGGGATTCGTGTTCCAGACGACCGCGCCCGGGCGCCCCAGCTCGAGACCTGCTCCCCGCACCCGCGAACCGGCTGACCGCCGATCGCTTCAGCCGTCGCGGCCCCAGGCAAGACCGGCCCGCCGCTTAGCCGCCCGCCTGGCCCGGCTGGTCACGGCCCATCCTTTCGCCACCGCCGCGGTCGGCATCGCCCTTTGCTGGTTGCCGTACTTGATCGTGTTTTTCCCTGGCACTTATGCCTGGGACGGTTTTCGACAGCTGAACGAGTTCTATGGCTATCTGCCGCGCACAACCCACCACCCCTATCTGGCGACTACCCTGATGGGCGGGCTGTTTTCGGTCGGTCGGGTGTTCGGAGTGAATGGCGCCTTATTCTTCTACACCCTTGTGCAAGCGACAGCCGCCTGCCTGGTGTTCGCCCTCACCTGCGCCCGGATTCTGCGCCTGACCGGCGCTGCGCTGGGGCAACGCAAAGCGTGGACCTTCGCGCTATACGGACTAGCGCTGGGGTTCTTCGCCCTCAATCCGATCTTCCCCGTAGCGACGACGGTTGTGTTCAAGGACCTGCCCTACGCTCTAAGTGTTTTGTTGCTGGTCAACGTCCTGGCCCTAGCGGCTATCCGGCGCTCGCTGCAAGCCCAATCGATGGTGTTGTTCGTGGTCGGCGCGGTGGGCGCGGCTGGGTTCCGTAACGACGGAATCGTCATCGTGGTGGCATGCACTGTGATTCTGGCGTTGGTGTTGCGCCGTCCTAAGCAGCGCCGACGGGTCGTGCTGGCTGGGGCGGCCGTAACAGTCGGCCTGATCGCGGCCAACAGCCTCGTCTTTCCCCTGCTTGGCGTCTCGAAATACTCGAACGCGGAGATGCTCAGCATTCCTTTGCAGCAGACGGCGCGTTATCTGCGTGATCACCCCGATGACATCAGCGCCGCGGAACTGAGCACCATTCAATCGCTGCTAAAAGACGACCGACGGGTCGAGGACCTAGCTGAAAAATACAAGCCAACCCTGTCTGATCCCGTCAAGAACAGTTTTCGATCGTTCGACGGCGAATCTCTGCGCCGGTACGCCAGCGTCTGGCTCGCCACTTGCGCACGCCACCTGGGCACTTGTGTGAAGGCGACCGCCGCCAACACCGTCGGGTACTTCTATCCCTCGTCTACGGGCAACATTCCGCCCATCTCGTACCCGTATCAGATGCACTTGAAGTCCGGCTATTGGGAGGGCTTGAAAGCGGAGCTGTCTAAGCCGGAGGCCTCCTTCGACCCGAGTTATCCAGCGGCGCTCCAACCGGCCCGTTCGTTTGTGCTGCAGGCTGCCCGGTGGGTCACGGTCAAGTCACCGATTTGGCCCCTGTTCCGCCCCGCTGTTTACACCTGGTTACTCCTCGGAGCGACCGCCGCCTTGATCTGGCGGCGCCGCTGGCGAGCGCTAACGGCCTTCATCCCAGTCGGCTTGGTCTTCCTGGTTTGCCTCGCCTCACCGGTCAACGGCAACGTTCGCTACGCCCTGCCTTATGTGGTCGCCACCCCTTTGCTGATGGCCTACACCATCTACGCGCTCAGACGTCCGTCCGCTTCGGACCGCATCCCCGCGCACGACCGGCGCCAAAGCCAGATCGGAAGGTGGCCCAGGCCGACCAACTCGCTCAAGCCGATCACCGAGGTCGCCCTCCCCTAGTCGAAGCCTCAGCCCGTCCCTATCTGACCCCTCAGCCCGTGGTCGATGCCGTCGGAACGGTCTGGCGGCGTAGTTGCACCCACTGCGGTGTCGGGAACATGGCCGAGCACGACGCGGCCTGCCTCGGTGATCCGGTACCGCTGGGTCGGGCTGCGTGGGCTCTCGGGTTGAGTCATTTCGAGCAACCCTCGGTCCAGCAGCGGCCCACTGCGGCGCTTGAAGTTCGCTGGGTGGTTTGTGATCCCGAACTCCGCCAGCAACTCGCCCCTTGACCGGGGTGCCGCTGATGCGCTCAACAACAGCCTTTTGGCCTGCTCCGATACTTGCACACCTACTTCATCACTCGAGCCGACTACTTGTACACCTACTTGTACACCTACTTGATCACTTACTTGTACACTCGGCCCTCCTGGTCCGCCGAGCGGCGGGGCTCGGCGGTTGGTTCCTGGCAAAGCTTCAATCCGTGGGCGATGGTTCTGGATGAAGATGGTGAGGTCTTCTCGTCGGTTGTCCGGCGGGGCCGCGCTGGGTATGGCGAGGAATGAGAACTCTGCCGCATGGCTCTGAAAGCCGACGTCTGGGCGTGGTTGGACGTTGCCCGCGCACGTGGGAAGCTTCGCCACGGCCAGCAAGGAA
>JAIRNM010000407.1 GCA_031258055.1 Bifidobacteriaceae bacterium | reverse complement strand
CCGCCACCGTGCCGAAGGCCCGTCCGACCTCCCAGGTCTTAGTGGCCCATCGTTTCAGGAGCGCGAGAGTCCGGTCGGGCGGGAGGCTGGTGGCGAAATCAAGATCCTCAATCGGTCTGCCCAACAACAGGTCACGCACGGGGCCACCGACCAAGGCCAGTTCGGCGCCCTCGGCCGCGAAGGCCTCAGCCAGGCGCTTAGCTGGGGCCGGGATTCTGCCGGTGACGTGATTAGCGGCCCGGTGTAACGCGGCAGAGGGAGTCGGCTTGAATTCAGACACGGTATCCCAGCCTAGTTCGAGGTGCGCCCGGCCCGCTGGCCAAGGCAGCCGATCAGCCAAGAACCCGCCGCAGGAGTTACCAATTAGCAGTGGTATTCCGGGCGGCAACCGTCGCGTGACGAAACGGACTGGGCGAGCCTCGGTAGGCTGGTTTCGTGTCCACTTGCCACCAGTCCACGAGCGAAGCGCCGGTCTTGCCGGTGGTGGAGGAAGTCTCCGCTGGAGGACTGGTTGTGGACGCCGTTGAAGGCAAGGCGCACGCCGCCGTGATCGCCCGCCGCAATCGCGCAGGCCGCCTTGAATGGTGTCTACCCAAAGGCCATCTGGAGTTAGGCGAAAGCCCGGCCCAAGCCGCTGTACGCGAGATCCTAGAGGAAACTGGCATCAAAGGTCTGGTGATCAGACACCTCGGCACAATTGACTACTGGTTCCTGGGTGAAGCGCACCGGGTCCATAAAGTGGTCCATCATTATTTGCTGTCGGCCCAAGGTGGTTTCCTAACCGCCGACAACGACCCTGACGCAGAAGCCGAAGACGCCGCCTGGGTGCCGTTGGACGAGTTGCGCGAACGCCTCGCCTATCCGAACGAACGGCGCCTAGTCCAGGTGGCGCGTCGAATCTTGGACGGCACAGAATGAAGCTGACCAGTGCCCTACCGTTCCGGGTCGCAGGCAAAGTGAGCGGCTTCAAGAGGGAGAATCGGTCCAATGAGGCCACACCAAGCAGTACCGACGGGAATAGGGCCAGGCGAGGGGCCGGGGCCGTGATAGCAGCGCTGGCCCTGGCGCTCACCATGGCGCCAGCCGCCGATGCCGACCGCGCACCGGCTCCGGCGCCAGCGGCGCTTGCGGTCCGACAGGCCCCGGCCGCTCCCCAGCAGCCTTGCCCGGATCGCACCAAGACGGAGACGAAAACCAAAGCTAAGACGACCCGCGACCCCGGTCCCGAAGTCACGATTCTCGTGTCCACGCCGGTCTTAACCAGCCCTGACGACGAGGTCACCGTCACCTTCCAGGTTTCGAACACAACCGGAAAGACATGGTCGGGCGACATCAACTTAGCCCTTGCCTGCGACCCGTTCCGCGATCAAGCTGACCTGGCCGCTTGGCCCAGCCAAGACCTCACCGACTTGGGTGAACTGACGTGGCCTGTAATCGGCGAAAGCAAACGCCTCGAGGCCGGTGAAGTGCAGACCTATAGCCTCAGCGCCGCTGCCCGTGACATGAACCTAGGGGCGCGCGGTGACGAACCGGGCTGGGGTCCGCGCGGTCTGGCTGTCATCCTCGAGACTTCTCGCGGCGCCGTCGCCGCGACCACGACTTACCTGGTGTACGCCCCGCCGGAGAAGGTCACAAGTTCGCTGAACCTATCTCTGACAGTCGGGTTGACGGCGGCGCCAGGAGAAGACCGCGAAACCACCCTCAGCCGTCTGACCCGGGTGATCGCGGCTAGCCGCGATCCTTGGATCAGCTGGCTGTTGGATCCGTCTCTCTTAGTTTCCAGCCAAGGCGAAGAGGACCCGCAAGTTCAGCTCCTGGCCGAATCCATCACCGAAGCGATCGACCAGGGCAAAGCTGTTTACCTGCTCCCTTACCAGGATTTGGACCAGGTCGCTCTGGCCGCGGCCGGGGATAAAGCCCAGGCGGTCCTAACCGGGGCTAAGCGGATCGGCGAGGTCGCCTTGGTCGGCGCGGTCGATGAGCTAGTCGCCTCCCGTGTCGGAACCAACCTGGCCTGGGTTGGCCAGCCGGTGGACCGCAGCGCTTTGGATTTCATGGCCGCGGGCGGAGCCAGCGCGGTACTGCTGGCGCCGGATCAACTAGCGGGCGCGGTACCGCAAGCGGCGATCAGCCATGGCGGCTTGGTGGCGGTAGCCACTGACCAGTCTCTAACCGAAGCCTTGACCGGCGCCAACACGCCTGGCACCGACAACCGGCTGCTGGCGGAAACAGCCTTGAGGGCACAGCGCGGACAGGTCGACGGCTACCAAGGGTCCGCCGTGGCGGCGTTCGACCGGAGTTGGGATCCGGGTACGAGTTCCTCCGACCCGCTAATGACACTACTGGCGACCAGTTGGGTTAGGCCCACGCCACTGGCCGCGATCATTAATGAACCGGTTGAAGGTGACTTGAATCTGAGTATGGCCCACGCCCATCCCGGACCGCCGCTGGATTCACTTTCCCAGTTGGTTGACCTAACGGAGCGGGCCGCGGCTTTCGCGGCGCTAACTCCTAAGCCAGATGCTTACCTGGCTCGCGCCCTGCCGCCTTTGCTAGCGCCGCTCTCTAACTCCGTTTCTCCTGGTTCCAGGCGGGCGGCGGCGGCCACGCTAGCTCTGAAGCAGGCCGCCACCGATGTGCCGCCAGTCTCAGTCAGGCCGGGCAGTAACGTCAATATGATCAGTGACGAAGGCGGCGTGCCCGTGACCGTGTTGAACAATTCGAATGAACCGATCTCCGGGTTGGTTGTTGATCTCAAGTCCCAGACCAATGCCATTCAGATTGGCGAACCGGTGGAACTGGACCTCGCGCCAGCGCAGGAGGTGACTGCCCGAGTACCTGTTCACGCGGTCGCCAACGGCGTTTTTGAGGTCAAAGTCGATCTACTTGATCCGGCTGGCCAGCCCGTCGCTGAGGGCGCTTCGCTGACCCTGCGCGTGCGGGCCGAATGGGAGAACGTCGGCACGGCCATCGCTGGCGCTGTGCTGGTGCTGATTATCGCGCTCGGCCTTTTCATGACGGTCCGCAAACGCCGGGCAGCCGCGCGCACCCGTCTCGCGGAGACTTCTAGTCAAGACGGCCCGTCGGTAGACTCCGCCGGTTCATCCCCCACGGAGCCCCTCGCGTGAGCGACCCGTTACCACCCGACCGGCCGTCGGTCGCCCGTCCGGCTCGCCGCTGGTCGGCCAGGCGGGCTGAACCCAGTTCTCAAGCGGCGGAACCATCGCTGGCCGGGTCGACGGTCTTGATGGCGTCCGGCACGGCTGCCTCGCGCCTGGCCGGATTGGTCCGCGCCGCCATGTTGGGCGCCGCCATCGGCGTGGGCACGACTGCGGCTAATGCCTTTGACGCCGCCAACACCCTCCCGAACTTCTTTTACGCGATCCTGGCCGAAGGTGTCCTCAACGCTGTCCTGGTACCGCAGATTGTGCGGGCATTTGGACGTGGCCAGGGTGAGGAATTCGTCCAGCGCTTACTAACTCTGGCCACCGTCTTGTTGGCGGCGCTGACCGCCTTACTCACCCTCAGCGCCGGGTTCTGGATCTTCGCTTTCACCAAGAACTGGAGTGCCAATGAACTAGCACTCGGAACCGTGTTCGCGTACTGGTGCTTGCCTCAGGTCTTCTTCTACGGGCTGTATTCCCTTTGGAGCCAGGTGCTCAACGCCCGCAAGGTTTTCGGAACGGTGATGTGGGCGCCGGTGGCGAACAACCTAGTCTCAATCGCCGGTTTCGGGGTGTTCATCCTTGTGTTTGGGCGTTACGATGCCGCCAGCGGGATTAACGGCCATCCGACCGATTGGTGGGGCGGTGGACAAGTTGCTCTGTTGGCCGGCACTGCCACGGCCGGGATCGTGGCCCAAGCGGCCATTTTGCTGGGACCAATGGTCAAACTTGGCCTTAGGCCAGTTCCACGTTGGGGGTTCAGAGGTTTCGGCCTGGGCCGGGCCGCCCGCATGACCGGTTGGACAGCGCTCTCATTGGTCTTCAGCCAAGGTGCGATGTGGCTGGCGATCAGGCTCGCCTCGGCCGCTCAAGCGTCCGCTGAGGGCCAGACGGTCGCCTCGAACGCCGCCTTCACACTCGCCTTGAGCATTTACATAATCCCGCACTCACTGATCACAGTCTCACTGACGACCGCCCTGTTCACTTCCATGAGTGAACATGTTCAGGCTGGCCAAACCGACCTGGTCAGACAGGACCTCAGCTACGGCATCCAGACAACCAGCGCCTTCAGTTTTCTCTTCACCGCCCTGTTCATGGTCCTGGCCTTGCCGCTGGTGCGAGTCCTCCAGCCGGGCATTTCCCTGGCCGAGGTCCGTTCCGTCACCGGACCGGTCGTGGCGATGTCCCTGGGATTGGTTCCCCTTGGCGTGACCTTGCTGGTCAAACGGGTGTTCTTCGCTTTAGAAGACGGCCGCACGCTGCTGTTGCTCCAGATCCCGATGTCTTTGTTGTTCGCTGGTTTTTCGCTACTCAGCTTCTGGATCTTGCCACCAGCCTGGTGGGTGACCGGGATCGGACTGGGGCAGACTCTCTCCTTCCTGGCGGGTGCGATCCTCCGGTTGGCGTCGCTGGGCGAAAGACTCGACGGCATCGGCGGAAGAAAGCTGGCCTGGATGCACGCGCGGGCGGGCGCGGCCGCTCTGGCGAGCGGCGAACTGGGCTGGTTGGCGCTGCGTCTCTTCCCTGAAGCTGGCGCCGCTAGCTTCGCCATGGCGCTGGCGGCCCTGGTCAGCGTGGGCCTAGTGATGACGGCCGTGTACATCGGGCTGCTCCGAGTACTGGGGGTGACGGAGTTGGCGGATTTCGCCATCACATTGCTAACTCGGCGCCGCCGCTAAGACGCCGGGGCCTCAAGGAACCTGTTGGACAACAGGTTCCGACCGTGTTGACGTGGGCAGGGCGAAGCGCTGACCTTAGGAAACGCGGAAGGTAAGCAGAGGCATGGCGGCCTGGGAGCGTGGTTTTTCACCACGCTCCGGGGCCACTAAGATGGCTGACACACCGGCACCGATAGTGTGGAGTAACAGGCTCATGGATTCCGCTTTGCCACGCCCCAGTCTTGGCCTGGGAGACCTGCTAATGGGTCGTTACCGACTCGACGCTGAGATGTTCTCGAACCTTCCGGGTGCTCAGCGCTTCCGCGCGACCGACAAGATTCTGTCGCGCCAAACCGACGTTTACCTGCTGACCGGCTCTCGAACCGAAGAAGTTGTCGATGCCGCCCGGCGCGCCGCCTTGGTCGACGACCCCCGGATTGTCCGCATCATTGACGCCGGTCGTTACGCCGATATCGCCTTCGTGTTAACAACGCCGCTCGACGGAGTATCGCTGGCGGACGTCGGCCCACTTCCAGCCACGCAGGCCAGGGCCGTAGCCGGGGAGGTCGCTGCCGCTTTAGCGGTGGCCGCCAGCCACGACGTCCATCATCTGGCGCTGCGACCAGAACTCGTGTTCTTAGGTACCGGTGATAGCGTCCAAATTGGCGGGATGGCCTGGGACGCGGCCATGCGGGGCATTGCCGACGAAGACCCGGTGATATCTGCCGCGGCCGATGCGACCGCCTTGGTGGCGATCCTCTATGCCGCGTTGACGGCGCGTTGGCCCGGACAAACGCCCAGTGTTATGCCTACACCGCCGGTTTGGGACAGCAATCCAGTCGCGCCGATCGAGTTGGTTTCCGGCGTGCCGGGTGACCTCAACACGCTTTGTACCGTGGCTTTAGCGGTGGGCGGCGCCGGACCCACCTCGGCCCAGCAGGTCGTCGATGACCTTGGGCTTTGGCCCACCGTCCGGATCACGTTGCCGCATTCAGCGACGGTTCGCGGCCCGATTGCCCCCGTCCGGGCTTCCGCTGACACGGCGCCGGACCAGCCTCAGGAGTCCTTGGACGGTGCCGTCGCTCCAGCTTCCGAACAAAGTGGCAGCGGCCATGCCAGCGAGCGCGGCGCCGGTCAGTACGGCTCCAGTCAGCCTGGCGCGATTGCCGACGACGAGGCGGTGGCCGCACTCGCCCGCCAAGCGGTGATTCAGAACAAGCTCGCCGCCATTGAGGCGATTGTGGCACAGCCTGGCGATGCCCCTTTGCCTCCCCCTGACCAGTTCGTCTGGGACGAAGTCGAACCCGACCGGGTCGCTGAAGTCGACCCGGGATGGATCACTCAAGCTAACAGTGAGCTAGCTGACCCCGGGACCACCGAGACAGCAGAGCCTGGCGAGGCGGATGCCTCCGACGGCATCGGCCAAGATGAGGCAGAACCGGGGGAAGGGATCTGGCCGACCGGCCGGGCCACGCCGCCACCGGCTCTCTCCTCCCTGGCGGAACAACTCGATCCGGCGGCGCCCACGCCGCCACCGAGGATCATCGTCAAAGCGAGCCCGGTCGCTAATTCCGAACCGGAGCAATTCGCGCTGCCGCCACTGCCGGAAGACTTAGCTGAACTGCTGGCCTCAGTGCCGCCCCTGCAAGAAGAGACGCAGCCCTACGAACCGATGGCGGTCGGAGATGTCGATGGCATAGATGAGCTCGACCAAGACGGCGGACTTGATGACGCCCCGACCTTGATCCTTGAACCGCTAACCGATGAACCCCCGGCTGAGGAACCGGAAGAGCCCATCTCGAACCGCCCGCCGAACCGTTTTTCAATACCGATCAAACCCGCTCCTCTGACCACGCCGGTTTCTCGCGAGTCAATTCCGCCCGGCCCAAACGACGACGGTGTGCGCGAGATCCTTGACGCCATGCGGCCTACGCCGCCCCCCAGCCAACCGGTAAGTGCCGTCGAAACCGAAGTGATTGAGCCCACTGAACCGGAACCGGCCATGATTGTTGAGGCAGCGGCGACCGATGTGCCGGGGGTAGCGGTCCTGGACACGCCGGCGGCGGCCGTTCCACGGGGCGGTGCCGGACCGAAGCTGTTCAGCACCGAAACAACTCCGTTTGACAAAGTGCTCGACCGGGGGGCGGTGACGCCGACGCGCAACTGGTGGCCCATCATCGCCTTTGTCGCGGTGGTGATCGCCTGCCTAGCCCTTGGTTTTGTCATCCTCCAGCAAATCGGCATACTCTCGCTTGGCGTACCCTTAAGTCCCGGCCTCACCGCTGTGGTGTCAGGTCCGGCTGGGACTTTGTGAATTTGCCGAAGGAGTTTATTGGTGGAGCAGGTTGTCATTATTGGGTCAGGTCCGGCTGGCTACACGGCAGCGATTTACGCTGCCCGCGCGGGTTACGAGCCGACTGTGATCGCGGGCGCGGTCACGGCGGGCGGCAACCTGGTGAACACGACTGATGTGGAGAACTTCCCTGGTTTCCCGGACGGAGTGCTCGGCCCCGAACTGATGGAGCGGATGGCTCAGCAAGCCACTCGGTTCGGCGCCAAAGTGGTTTACGATGACGCTGTTTCCGTCTCGCTCGGCGGTCCAGTCAAGCTGATCAAGACTCTAGGCGGTCAGGAGTACCGGGCGGCTGCTGTGATCGCCGCCACCGGCGCCTCCTATAAGGAACTCGGCCTGGAATCGGAAAAGCGGCTCGGTGGACGCGGCGTCAGCTACTGCGCCACCTGTGATGGCTTCTTTTTCCGGGGCAAGGAGATCATCGTGGTGGGCGGTGGTGACTCAGCGATGGAAGAAGCGGTTTTCCTAACCAAGTTCGCTTCCAAAGTCACCGTGGTCCACCGCCGGGGCGAGTTGCGGGCCTCACAGATCATGGCCGAGCGGGCAATGGCCCATCCCCTAATCGAGTTCGCCTGGCATTCGACTATCGCTGAAATCCACGGCGATGCCGCCGTCTCCGGCGTGACCTTGCTCGACACCCGCAGCGGCGACCAGCGGACTTTAGACGTCCATGGGATCTTCGTTGCAATTGGCCAGACGCCGAATTCGGAGTTGTTCCGCGGTCAATTAGCGATGGACCGCGACGGCTACATCATTGTCCACGGTCCTCCCGCCCCCGATGAGTCGGCTGGTGCCCAACACCAGGCGACCTCCGAGCCTGGCGTGTTCGCCTGCGGTGACGTGGTGGACCGAACCTACCGCCAAGCCATCACCGCCGCCGGAACCGGTGCCCAAGCAGCCTTGGACGTCCAGGACTACCTGGAAGAACTAGCCGCTGACACGGCCATCGCCGCCGCCACCGTCTGACCATCCCCGCCTCGACGCCGGTTCGGCTTTCCTTGCGCCTCCATTCGTGCTCTTGGCGGTGTACACTGGGAGTAAACATTCCGGCAATCAGGAGAGACAAAATGCAAACGGTTGGAATCAAGGAATTCCGGGCCGACCTGGCCGAATACCTAGGGTCGGGCGAGCTACTGAAAGTAACCCGCCACGGGGAGGTCATCGGCCTTTTTGTGCCGCAGGGCAAGCGGAGGGAGTTCGACCCTGAGAGGCTTCGCGCCTCGGGCGCTCGGCTGGACGCTCAATTGAAGGAACACGGTATAGACCCCGAGGACCTGATCCGGGAGTTCGACCAGTTGAAGCGCCAACCGCGATGAATACAGTTAGGTCGCTGATTCTAGACGCGAATATCCTGGTACGAGGCGTCCCCGGGCGTCGCGTACGTGAACTGGTCGGGCGATATGCCCAAAATGTGGGACTCTTCGTGCCCGATGTCGCCTATGCGGAGGCGCGCATACATGTGCCGGAACTTGTAGCAAAGCGGGGAAACAGCGCCGACGAAGCGCTGGCTACACTCGAGGACCTTGTCGACGGCATCGCCGTCTTGGCTGACGAAGAGTACCGCCAGTTCGAACACCAGGCCTTGGCCAGGATTGGTCAGCGCGATCCTCGCGACTGGCCGGTTCTGGCGGCTGCCTTGGCGCTCGGTAGCCCAATCTGGACCGAAGATCAATACTTTTTCGGCCCTCGGAGGCTTCTTGAAAGACATGATCTTGTCATACACC
>JAIRNM010000374.1 GCA_031258055.1 Bifidobacteriaceae bacterium | reverse complement strand
CGGGATCGAACATCAGGGCGCGCTGGGCGGCAATGATCCTGGCGACACGCTCAATAGTCGCCGTTACGTCAAAGGTCACATCTTGACCCTGTCACAGGTTGCGATTCGCCCCACGCCGGTAGGCTACGCGCAGCGCGAGGACGAGCCGTTCACCGGCGTCAACAGTGTAAATGACGCGGCAGTCCGAGATGCGGATAGGCCACAGGCGGTCGTAACCGACAAGCTTCCGGCGGCCTGGAAGGAAAAGGCTCAGAGCCGAGCCGATCCACGGCGCTGGCGATCCTCGAAGCGGCTGCCGCGACCGGCCCGTCCTGGCCGTCTAGCAGCGGCGGGGATGGCTCGCCGACCGCGGGTGATCCTGGTGGCTTGGCCGCCATAGGCGGCCCGGTCGACCGTTTCGGAGAAGTGATCACGGGCTTCGCTCACGGACATTGTCAAGGGTAGGCTCGCCATCCAGTAACGGTACTCCAATACACCAGCACTCCGAGCTTGTGCTTCGACCAGTGCGGCGCAGGTCAGCGTCGGGAGCGGTTGTAATGGACGAGTGGTCTGGGGACGGCATCGGGCGCGGGGACATCGCGAAAAGCGCCGCCAAAGCGTTTTTCCGGCAGGTTGTGCTGAAACGTGGACCGCCGTTCAACCTGGTCTACCCGGTCGAAGCTCTCACGCCGCAAGCCGAGGTGCGGTTCGCCCAGGCCGGGCAGCGCTTTGCCGCGCGACGCGGCGGCTATTCCACACCGACGATCGCGAGGATTGGCTGCTCGGCTATACCATCAACAAGGAGAGGGCCAGGGTGGTGTTCGTCATCAATGGCTCCCGCGACTACCTTTTCGGCGGACGTCGCAGACTCTACCTCCACTAGGCGACTATCGCCGTGGCGGTCAAGGCTGGCCTGTCGTCTATCAAGCAGTTTGCCAAGGCCCTCAAGACCCTTAAGGTTCAGGTTGAAGCCGAAGAGTCCAGGCCCGGCCTATTCTGACCGGCTTGGGTCACGCGGGATAACTGGAGCGCACGGTTTTTCCAGCCTGTGGCGGCGCCTGAGCGGGATCGGAGTTATACACAGGCGTCTCAGTTGTTCACAGATCACGGTGGGGTCCTTGCTCCTCGCTAACAGATCGTGGACTCTGGATACTTCGCGTTGCCCTTTGGCGGAGTCGAGGAGGATCTCTTATGGACGTCAACCGGTCGGTTTGGGAGGGGGTCCGGACTGGACCTGTGCGGTTAGCTGACGTGGAAGCTCGAGCCCGGTTTATCGCTTCGGTGGCGTTGACAGCAGCCCATGGGTTTCCCCCGCCCAGCCATTTCGCGCCCTATGTCACCAAGGAACTATTTCACCGTTTATCGGCTCGGGCTCGTACCCGGTCGGTTAGGGGCACCCGTCCGTGCTACACCGGGCGGACCTACTTGTGTCAGATCAACCGGGTTGTCATCGAAGCGACAGTCATCGCACGTGAGAACAAGCAGACCCATTCAGTGGGGATGCGCTTGGAACACGTCAAGGGCCTGTGGGTCGCCAGCCAACTCGTCATAGTTTGACCGGCGGCCGGTCCCAACTGACCCTCCCCGCTGCAAGGAATATCCACATCTGCCTGGCAGATCAACGTTTACCCTGCACACAGGCGGGCGATCTGGGGCGATCCAGGGCGAAACCGCCCGGACGGAGCCGTCGAAGAGCATGCACCGCAAGGAATATCCACATCTGCCTGGCAGATCAACGTTTACCTTGCACACGTGGGCCGAGATCCCCCGACTCCCCTTGCCTCCGCGCGGGATGACAGGAGGCGCGGAGGTTAGGGGACTTCCTCGAAGCAACAATCAGCGATGTATTCGGCGCTCTCCGCCCACATTAATGTGTTGGTGCGGGCCAAGGCGGCATAAGCGCGGCTGGAGGCGAAGCTGGCGGAGGCGGCATCGAACGTTAAGCCGTGCTCTGTGGCAATGATCTGGACGACACGCTCAGTCGTCATCATTATGTCGAGGGCAATGTCTTCACCTTTGTAGACCATCCGACCATCAGACATGTTCACGTCCTTTGAACTTCAGCGCCGCTAGTGCGCACGGTGTTGTCATTGGCCCCGGGCCGATCACCACGTCGTAGTCATGCTGTATCCCACCGACCAGCCTGTTCACCCTAACCATGTCCAACCATTCCGCTGTGATCTCAGGAAACCGCAAGACCTGCAAGTCGTCTTTAAGGCCTAGGTCAAAGCTGTACACAACCGGTCGACCACCAAACCGTCCGGTGACGTTGATAGCCCACTCCGCAGCCTGAGACCGCAGACTGGTCGTGCAAAAGCCCAAGCCGAAATCTCGTTTTGGGCGAGCCTTGGTCAAGTCCGGATAGTCGAACAAGACGTTGCTCCCGTGGTGCACAGACAACAACCTACGCTCCTCCGCTTCGGCCTTCCCCGGCCCCGAGGCGAGCGAGGACGTCCTCAGCGAAGTCGGCGCTCTCTTCAAGGCTTTGACTGTGGAGGGTCCGGTAGTTCCGCCGAATCACTTGGAGGACGCCGGTCCGCGACATCAGGTCGATGGCTTCACGCGCTGGCCGCTGATGACGACGCGAATAGCCCTCGACTGCGGCGACCACCAGCAGATTCTCATCGCGGGTTCGTTCGTCATCCATCGCAGGCTCCCTTCCAAGTCCACAATTCTATCCAGCGAGATTCCATAACGAGCCCTGGCGAAACGCACCCCCTGCGGGCGAACGCCAAGTCTTGAGACACCGCCGCGGTCCAGTACAACCACAAGGCCTACGGCGAGCTAAGGCGGCATATGCGCGGATGGAGGCGGCGTTGGCGGAGCGGCACGTGCATGGATGACCGGAACGAATGGGAATAGCGACGGCGTCGGCCAACTGTCGTGCATGCCAAGACTCAGGGGCATCACCTTGTCCACCGGCTTTTTGTTTCTGCGGTGATTGCCCGTCCGGGTGGGGCCATAATCGGCCCATGGAACTCGCCGGAACGCCGGAACTGTTCGCCTTGGTCGATCGAGCAGCGGCAGAGATCAGGGTTTGCGGTGGCACGTTGACCGGCGCGGCTGGACTTCTTCTGGCCAACTGTGACCTGCCGTCAAGGCTGCAAAAACTCGCGCTCACTGGACCGATCGCCATCAGTCGTGATCGTAACGACTCGCACTCATTCAAGCCGGGGGTACACAGGCATGTTAACCTGACCCGATCATGGCAGCATCTAAGCGGAATCCCGATCGCAAGCCCCGGCGATTGCTTGGCCCAACTCGCGACGGAGCTGTTGCCCTGCACTTATACTCCGCCCTGGGCCAAGCGCAAACCGTGGCGCAGCCTAGGCGAGCGTGGGAAAACACGACGACTGCGCGGCCTGT
>JAIRNM010000342.1 GCA_031258055.1 Bifidobacteriaceae bacterium | reverse complement strand
TACCAGGTCATGCTCCGGCCGATCTGCGCCAGTGATCGCTGGTCGAACAACTGGTTGTACCAATTGACGGCACCGTACTTGTCTACGAAGTGTCGGTAGAAGGAAGTGCGCGAAAGATCTGCCTGGGCACAGATCTCGGACACTGTGACCGCCTCCAAGGGTTGGTTCCGCAACATCTCGCTGAGGGCCTTGAGGATGCGCATCCTGGTTTCGTAACCGGCGGGAATGTCGTAAAGATGGGGCATGGTCCAGCGTACCGGCCGTCGGTCCTCTTCCTGCCCCTCGCGTCCATTCCTCGCCTCGCGCCCTAACCACAGATCGCTTCACACCGGGCGAACAGGCCGCGCCCGTAGCAGAGAGGTCAATGGGCCAAACCGAGAACTAGGTTGAGGGTGGCCGCTAACACGGCGGTGCCGAACAGGTAGGCGGCGAACGCATGGCGCAGAACCTCAGCGCGGATGGTGGAGTCGGTGATGGTCGTGTCTGGGACTCGATAGCTCATGCCGACTGAGACAGCTAGGTAAGCGAAGTCTCGGTAGGACGGCATCCGCGGCGAATTGAAGTCAATGCCGCCTTGGCGGCGCTGATACAGACGGGCGTAACGAACGGTGAACAAAGTGTTGATGACCGCCCAACTCAAGACGATAGAGACCAACGCGACCAGGGCATGCCAACCTGGCGCCGCGGTGCCGAGCGTGTGAGCGGCCACCAGCAGGTAGACCACATCCGCCAGTGAGACCACGGCCACCGCGAAGAGGACAATGTCTAGTGCCCCGCCCCTGGCGTCATCGGCGCTCGCGCGGGCGGCGGTCTGGCGTCCGTTCAAACGCCCAATCCGGTGCCACACCTGGGCCAAATAGGTGACTGATACGCCAGCCCAGGCGCCCACCAGGGCGTAGCGCCAAAGCCCGGCCCAGCTCAAGCCCAAACCGATCACCAAGCCCACGCTCAACAGTGCCACAGCCGAAGGTCCAGTCCTGGTCGTACTGGCGGCTCGCCCAGCAGGCGGACGGACGCCGACCGAGGGATGAGGGTGTCGATCCGGCGGCGTATTCGGCCGATGCCGTCGCCAAGCGCCCGCCCCTTCGGTAAGGGAATCCGCCACTCGCCCACTAGCTGGTTTAGATCGCCCCGAGCAAACCAATGGCCCCGCTAGGCGGCTTGGATTCGTTTGCCGAAAAGCGCAGGACCAGGGATAACCCGAGGTTCGGTGGCTAGTTGCGGGCTCATGCACGCAACCAGTCTGCGTTCCGGGAACGTCCGCGCGCACTGTGACCCAGACCACATCTCGCCAACCGAGATACCGCTCCCCTCATCCAGTCCCCTCATCCAGTCCGCCGTCTTAACTCCCGTGCCTGATGGACGGTCCGCCGATGCTTGGAAACGCGCATGGAAACGCGCGATCTCTGAGTCGGACAGCGCCAGGGGTGCGGCCGTCCGCACCTACGCCTGATGCTCAGGCGAACGGGTTTTTGATCGTTACGCCTTCGATGACCTGCCCGTCCCCCAGGTCCTCGGTCCACAGGATGGCGCAGCCCAACTGGCGGGCGCTGAGCACAATCATGGCGTCCCAAAACGACAATTGGTGACGGGCGGCGATGGCCACCGCTTGGGCCACATCGGCTGCGGCGGGGCGGTGCACCGTCCAGTCCGCCATAGCTTCCAAAGCGTCCTGAAGCTCGGCCGCGCTCATGGCCAGCTTTGACGCGCGCAGAGCGTTGACGGCGAACTCTTGCATCACCTGGACCGAAATGCGACCATCGCCGCGCCCGGCCAGGCCCTCAAGCAGTTGGAGGGCGGCCGGTTGGCGCCTCTCTGAGCCGTCATAGGCGTAAAGCCAGACGTTGGTGTCGACAAACTCTGGTGCTGGAGGGCTCATCGTTGGTGCGATTCCTCGCGGCCAAGGTAAGGCCCACGTAGAGACTGGCCCGCCCGCATCCGCTCCAATTGGCGCGCCCAGCGCTCCTGGCGCCCTGCCTCAAGGTCAGCGTCACGCGCCAAGAGAGTTTCCACCAATCGGGAGACAGACGTCCCGCGTTCCGCCGCCATAACGCGGGCATGGCGAACAGTCAGCTCGGGTAGCCGCAGGGTAAGGTTTACGTGGGCCACAACTACTAGTGTAGCACGGTCACACGAAACCGGACTGAAGGGCCTAGCAGGTCGGTATCCGCGCGGGGCCGTTCGATGTCAGGGGACAGGTTGCGAAAAACTATTACCCGCTGGGGCTTCGACGATGCCGCCATCCGGTCAGCCGGTGTACACCACCCGGCCGTTGCTGATCGTGTAAAGGACCTTCGCGTCAGAGATGCGCGCCGGGTCGATCTCCAAGATGTCTAGGTCCAACGCCACCAGGTCTGCCTTCTTACCGACCTCAATGGTGCCGACCACATTGTCCTGGAAGTTCTCGTAGGCCACGTTCTTGGTGTAGGCCTCAAGCATTTGATAAGGCGTCAAGGCTTGGTCGGCTGCCCGGTGCATGTCTTGGCCGTCTTCGCCAGGGTAGGGGCTGTTGCGGGTCACACCGACCTCGATCTCATCGAGGACAACATAGGGCGTGACGGGGGCATCGCTGGCGCCGGATATGACCGCACCGGTCTCAATGATCTGCTTGGTCGGGTACATGGCCAAGGCGCGCCCGGTGCCGATGAAAGCGGCCTCCAATTCGTATAGCGGGTCGGCGTACATCCACAAGAATTGGAGTGCGCTGACAACCCCGAGTTTGGATAGTCGGGAGATGTCTTCGGCCAAGATGGCGCATTCGTGCGTGATCGTGTGGCGGGAGTCGCGCTCGCCGTTCGCCTGCGCCGCTGCCTCGAAGGCGTCAAGCGTGGCCTTGACCGCGCCGTCGCCGATGGCGTGGACGTGGACCTGGATTCCCTCGGCGTCCAAGCGTGCCACCATGGCGTCGAATTCAGTCTGATCCCAGACTGGTTCGCCGTACCAGTCGTCACCCATGCCAGCGGCGGCCAAATAAGGCTCGGTCATGACGGCAGTGCCGCTTTCAGTCACCCCGTCATGGAACAGCTTGATCGTTCCTCCAATCAGCATGTCGGAGGCATCCGCCTCAGTGGCGCGCACAATCTTGATCGCCTCGTCCGGGGATGTGCCCGGTTTGATGGTGTTGGCGACACGCATGCGCAGGGTCAGCTCGCCAGCGGCGGCCAGTTCGGCGTAGGCGTTCACGGCGTTCGTCTCGCCGCCGAGCGCGCCAGCGATGTTGGTGATGCCGGTGATGCCGAGGAGTTGGCCTCCTCCTGGAAGGCCTTGATTGCTGCCTTCTCCTGGTCTGGCGTGTAAACGACGTTGACGGCGCCAGTCACTAACTCGGCCGCCGCGTCGGTCAAATAGCCGGTCGGCTCGCCGGACTCGTCTTTGGCGATGGCGCCGCCCGGCGGCACCGGCGTGGCGTCCGTGACACCGCCCAGTTCCAGGCCTTTCGAGTTGGTCCAGATCGAATGATGAGCCACGTCATAAATGACGATCGGCTTGTCGGGGCTGATCGCGTCCAGACCCGCCTTGTTTGGCCCCGGATTGGAGCCGTCTGGCTGCTGCCAGGCGTTGAGCATAAACGGCGCGCCTGTGTAGACCTCCAGGTCCGGATTGGCGGCTACGAACTCGGCGATAGCTGCCAGGTACTCCTCTTCGGTGTATATCCCCTCAAGTGAGATCCCGTAAAGCCGGTCGACCCAGTTGCTCGGCGAGTGGATGTGCCCGTCCATGAAACCGGGGCTGAGCATGCCGCCCCCTAAGTCGATCACCTCTGTGTCAGTTCCCTCGAAAGCGGCCAGACCTGCCGGGTCACCCACATAGATGATCGTGTCGCCTTTGACCGCGACCGCTTGGGCCACGTCCGTCTCGCTGGTCATGGTCCGCACGTTGGCGTTCTTGATGATCAGATCAGCCGACTCGCGTGGCGCCGACTCGCTCCGCTTGTCTGGCGACGGCTTGTCTTCCGGCTGGGAGCAAGCCGCCAATCCGGCCAAAGCCACCGTGCCGCCCACAGCGACCGCCCCGCCAGGGTCTTAAGCAAAGTCGTTTGGGGTTGGTTGGTTGTGGTGTGGCCGGTGTTTGACGGCGGGCGGGTTGTCTGCCGGGAATGGCATGGTTTTGGGGTGGGGTATTTCGTGGGGTT
>JAIRNM010000262.1 GCA_031258055.1 Bifidobacteriaceae bacterium | reverse complement strand
ACTACGAACAACTGCACGGGCTAGAGGATGCCTGCTCGGACGATCACCTTTGGCTGGTGCCGTCGGTCCTGGCCTACGTCAAAGAGACCGGCGACCTGGGCTTTCTTGAGCGAGAGGTGCCGTTCGCGGATGGCGGGACGGCGAGCGTCTACGATCACCTGCTGCGAGCGGTCGAGTTCACCGGCGCCCATCTGGGTGCGAACGGCCTGGCCCAGGGCTTGCGGGCGGATTGGAACGACTGCCTGAACTTAGGCGGCGGCGAATCTGTACTGGTCACGTTCCTGCACGTCTGGGCGGCGCGTGAACTGGCCAGTGCCGCCCGCCACCTTGGCCGAACCGAGCAGGCCGAACTGCTCGAAGCTCAGGCGGCCGCTTCCGCCGCCGCCGCTAACACCGCCGCTTGGGACGGTCAGTGGTATTCACGCGGTTTCACCGCTGAAGGACAGCCCATCGGTTCGGACAGCTCAGCTGAAGGAAAGCTCTTCCTGGAACACATGCCTTGGGCGGTCATCTCCGGCGCCGCACCGCGAGAGCGGGCCGTCCAGTCGATGGACGCGATTTGGCAGCGGTTGCGGTCCCCCTATGGCACGCAGCTCCTCTGGCCGTGCTACACCAAGGCCGACGATTCGATCGGGTATGTAACGAGGGTTTATCCCGGTGTGAAGGAAAACGGTTCGATCTTCTCCCATCCGAACGCGTGGGCGGTCATCGCTGAGGCGAGGCTGGGCCGCGGTGAACGGGCCTGGGAGTATTACATGGCGCTGGCGCCGACCCGTTTCAACGAGCGAATCGAGTCGCGCCGGGCGGAGCCTTACGCCTACTGCCAGTTCATCTACGGCCGCGATCACGAACTTCACGGCCGGGCCGAAAACCCCTGGTTGACGGGCACCGCTGGTTGGATGTACACGGCCGCGACCCAGCACATTCTGGGCGTGCGCCCGTCCTGGGACCACCTGGTCGTGGACCCTTGCATAGACCCAGCCTGGGATGGTTTCACGGTCACGCGGCAGTGGCGCGGTACGACCTATCGGATCGTTGTGACGAACCCTAGCCACGTCTCAACCGGGGTCCGTGCCGTGTCGGTGGAGGGCTTAGGCGCCCTCCCGCCAGTAATTGATCCAGCCACCGGCCGCTTGGTCGCCCACCTACCCGTGGTCTCTCAACCGTCCGAATGCCCGGCGACTTCAGAGGTCAACGTCCGAATCACCCTGGGCTGATGACTCTGCCTTATCAGTTCACGCGAGCGGCTACTCAATTGTCCGGAGCTGATGGCGGGGTGACGTCGTTGGCGACATCCGGCAACTCCGGCGCCGCTGCCTCTTGGATCCACCTGGTCTTGGCCGCATCCTTCGTTGGTTTGGCATCGCCCTGATGGGCGGCGTGGGTAACCTCATCCGGGGTTGCCGGGACCCAGTCGGGTCAAGATGGGGCCAGCGTCTCGACGGGAAGGCCCGCGAAGTCTGCGGTGTTGAACGTGGCGATGATGCCCAGCTCTCCCGCCAAGGTGGTGGCGGCGATGTTGGCGTCATGAACGCGTTTACCGACGGGCGGATGGGGGTTTAGGAGGATCTCGCGGAGCTTGCGCCACGTGGCTTCGGACTCGAACACCAATGCCAGGGTCTTGGAGAATTCGGCAACGTTTTCCAGCGCCTGATCCATGGTCAGACCCAGCCCGTTAGCGGCCGGGGGACGCGTGGCGACCGCCAAGTATTCGCGCATCACTTGGGGAGAGGCGAACAGGTGGGCTTGGCCGCTCTCTAGAAAGTTCCGCGCGACCCGATGATGTTGCCTTTGCGGGTCTGTAGCGGCCAAGAGGACGTTCGTGTCGACGAAGAGATTCACCGCGCGTCCTCGCCGTAAATCTCATCGCGACTCCAAGAGGTATCGCTGGCGGCGCTGCCATGGTGCAGGCGCAGTTTCACCGGGCGGGGCATCGGTTCGCTAGCGAGCCTGAGTCGAGCTATGACTTCGGCGCTTAGGGATGTGCCGTTGGCTTTGGCCACACGGGCGATGTCACGCTTCAGTTCCACTGGCAGGTCTCGGATAAGTAGGTCAACCATGAAGCTACGATATCAGATATCGATATCGCCTGACCTGGTGGGCGAAGACGATGCTCAGGTGGTGCTAGCGCGACCAGCCAGGTGCCCCAGCGAGCCGGTCTCAGCCGGTCAGAGTTGCTGCCAGGCGGGCTTACCAGCGTAAACGTGGCGATAGTAAGAGGTTAGCTGGAGGCGTGAGGCGGCGCCGGTGTCAAGCAGAACGGTGGCGTGGGGATGGAATTGGATGATCGAAGCGGGCCACAGCGCTGACACACCGCCCTCCAGCATCTGATGGACAGCCTCGGCCTTCGAGCGCCCAAGCGCCATGAGCACAAGGTGGCGCGCCTCCATGATGGTGCCCAACCCTTGCGTCAGCACATGGCGGGGGACGGCTGCTTCATCGCCGCCGAAGAAACGCGCGTTGTCAGCGATCGTCTGCTGCGTCAACGTCTTTATGCGGGTGCGCGAAGACAAGGAAGACGAGGGCTCGTTGAAGGCGATGTGCCCATCCGAACCGATCCCCAAGATTTGCAGGTCTATGCCGCCCGCCGCCCTGATCGCTTCTTCGTAGGCGGCGCAAGCGGCCTTCAGGTCAGCCGCGTTCCCGTCCGGCCCGGCCACCGCGCCTGGCTCAAAGTCGACCCGCGAGGCGATTTCCCGCTCGATCACATTGCGGTAGCGCTCGGGATGGGAGTCGCTCAAGCCCACGTATTCGTCGAGCATGAACGCCTTGGCGCGCGCGAAAGAGACTTCCCCTGCCCGATGCCGCCGGACCAGCTCGTCATATAAAGCGAGCGGTGACGAGCCGGTTGCCAGGCCAAGCACGGCGGTTGGCTTATCGGCTAGGAGACTGACGACGGCATCGGCCGCTAACGAGGCGATTGTTTTCGGAGAATCTAGGATTACGACTTCGGCCATGTTCCTACCCTTTCACGGCCCCGGCCACCAAACCGGAGGTCATTCGGCCCTGAACCAGTAAGAAGAAGATAATCACCGGCACCGCCACCAGGGTTGAGGCGGCCATCACCTGGCCCCAGTCGATCTCATGTTGGGAGGACTGCTGGATGAAAGCGCGCAGCCAGAGCGGTAGTGTTTTGGTGTCGCCTTGGAGTAGCACCAACGCGACCGTGAATTCGTTCCAAGCCTGTAAGAAGGCGTAAACGCCGGAGGCGACCAGCCCAGGCGCCAGCAGCGGGAAAGTGATCCGGAAGAAAGCTTTGGTCCGAGACAAGCCGTCCACCATGGCGGCTTCCTCCAGATCGGCCGGGATGCCAGCCACAAAACCGCGCAGCATCCAGACCGTGAACGGCACCACTGCGGCGATATAGATGATTGACACGCCCAGCGCGGTCCCGAGCAGGTTCACTGACCGGATCATTGAGTACTGGGCTAGGAACAGACCCTCAGCCGGCAGCATTTGGATGAACAACACCGCTAGGACAAACGATTTGCGTCCCTTGAAGCGGTAACGCGATATTGCCAGCGCCGCCAGGAACGCGAACAACAGTGTGAAGAAAACAGTGGTCAAAGTGATGATCAGGCTCATCTTGAGGGCAGCGCCGAAGGTGCCCTGGCCAAGCACCAGTTTGAAGTTGGTCAGCGATCCGTCGAAAGGCAGGAAGGTGGGCGTCGCGGCCGTGAGCTTTGTGTTTGGCAAGAAGGCCGAGTTGATCATCCAGTAGACCGGGAACACCCAGATCAAGGCGACCGCTATGGCCAGAATAGAAGCCAGGGAACGACCAGCGCGGTGCAACCACTTCATCAGATCGCCTCCTCTTTCATCAGTGAGCGGACATACGGCCACGCCGCGATGACGGTGATTATCAAGACGAAGACGGACATCGCCGCCGCCATACCGAAGTGGTTAGCGCCGACGCCTTCGCGGTAAATGTAGGTGCCAAGCAGGTCGGTCGGAGAAGGGAAGGAGCCCCGGTCTTGGAGCATCCTGATTTGGGTGAAAACCCGCAGATCCCAGATGATCTGGAGTAACAGGACAATCATCAGGACCGGCCGGATCAAAGGCATTACTATGCGGCTGAAGCGTTGCCACCAGTTGGCGCCATCAATCTGGGCTGCTTCGAGGACCTCGCCCGAGACCTGGGTCAGACCCGCGTAGACGGAGAAGGCGACGAACGGAACTGACATCCAAACAATGATGATGGTGGCGACCAAGTAGAAGGAGAGCGGCTTTTCCAGCCAATTGTGGTGCCAGTATTGGTCGGCTCCGGCTTGGACGGCCAGCCAGTTGATGGTGCCGTGGTTCCAATCGAAGAGCCAGTTCCAGACCGTCATGACTGCCACCACGGGCATGGCCCAGGCCAGCAGCAGGCAGACCTGGAGGATTAGCCGGACGGCTTTCGGAACAGCGTTCATCAAAGTCGCCAGGCCTGTCCCCACGATGACCGTCAAGAAGGCGTTGACTAAGCAGAATGCAACCGAACGGACAACCACCATCCAGGTGTCCGGGTTGGAGACAATCGTTATGTAATTGTCCAGCCCGGTGAATTCGGCCGCTTGACCGAATTGCTGAGCTAGACCAAATTCCTTGAAAGAAGTCACCAGTTGCCAGCCGACCGGATAGGCCAGAGCCGCCAACAGGATAGCTACGGCTGGGGCGATCAGCACATACGGTGCCCAGGCGAAGCGACGTCCGGGCCGCTTGCCCTTGGCTACGCGCGCCGCCCTAGGCGGACGCGGCGTGCGGGGTGCCCGCTCAGCGGCGGGCAGCGTTGTGGTCATTTCTCCTCCAGCGAATTCACAGGCACTTCGCCCAGCTTTAGCAAAATCGGAGGTCCGCGCCCGCTAAGCCCCAAATCAGCGTAGACGCGGACCTCCAGCTTTAGTGCGGCGTCAGCCGTTCAACAGTGCGGTGATCTTTTCGTCGTACTCAGCGGCGAGCTTGGCGATGTCCCCACCTTGGGCAATCGAGCCGAAGAACTCGTCCAGGTACTTGGATTCTTCGACCGCGGCCCAGCCTGGCGCCGCCGGTGTCAGCTTCGAGTTCAGAGCCGAATCAATGAGAGCCTTGGCGAATTCGTCGTCGCCCAGGGCTGAAACATACTGGCTGTTGGCTGGTCCCAGCCCGGCGCCGCCCATCAGCTTCTGGTATTCCTCCGAGAAGATGATCCGCATAAGCGATTTCGCCTGCTCTGGGTGCTGCGACTTAGCCGATATGCCAATGTTGGAGCCGCCAGCGAAGACCGGCGCCGCCTTGCCGTCTTTACCGGGCAGGGGGAAGACGCCGAACTTCTCAGGGTTCCATTCACGCACAATGACGCCGCCTTCGTTGCGTTCTGGTTCGCCGTTGGCGTCCAGGGCTGGGTCGCCGATTGACCAGTGCGCCCAACCCGGCGCCATGATTGTGGCGGCGGCGAGTGTGGTCGAGGTGACTGAGGAATCTTCTTCGGTCGCCTCATCCGAGTCGTTGATGTAGAGCCAGGGGCTCTGGTC
>JAIRNM010000220.1 GCA_031258055.1 Bifidobacteriaceae bacterium | reverse complement strand
CCGCCAGCATCCTCCACCACCGGCTCCAAGCCGCCACCAGCCGGCCACGCCGTGGCGGCGTCCGTCCAACCAGACCCCGCCTGATTGTCGGCCTGATCCCCGAAGCGACAGGACCCATCGCTGAAGACATGGCCCAAGCGCTCAACGACCGACGCCAACTAATCGAACAACGCGCCACCCAACTCCTCGCCAACGCCATCTACGAAGACGCGCCCTGGCTCGACACCCTCGGACCCAAACCCACTCAATCAGGCCCAGCCGCCACCACGTGGCGGCAAGCCGCCCTCGCCCTAGCCGCCTACCGCGACCGCTACCAAATCACCGGCAGTCAACCATTCGGTCCACCACCAACCACCATCGGACAACGCCGTGCCCAAGCCCGCGCCAACGCCCTCCTGCGAACCCATCAAACCCACACCACCCCTGGCCGCCAGCCACAAACACCACCACGACACGGACCGAACCCACGTACGCTCTGACACGACGCCCTGGGTGACCCTAACGTCAGCTCGCTTGCTCGCTCTCCCATGAGTCGCGTCGCCCCTGGTCCACGCGGGCTCATGTGGGCGGCGTTTAGGCGGCTCGGGACAACCTCCGGTTGACGCCGACTGTGGCGGCGCCGGAGGCGAGCAGACAGGCGGAAAGGGCGGTGGCCGCGAGAACGGCCAATGGCCCCAGGGGCAGGAAAGGACGCATGTCTAGACCGGTCGCCGAGGTGTAAACCGAGAGTTTCCAATAGACCAAACCCAGGCCCACCGCGGACAGGATCAACGCGGTCACCAGCACCAGGGCGGCGTCCATTAGCGCAGCGGCCGTTACTTGTCCCCTTGACCCGCCCACGCATCTGAGCAAACCGAACTCGCGTTGACGCTGTCGCACCGACGCGGCGGTGGTCTGCGCCAGAGACACTGCCGCCAAGACCAGCACGGCGCCCAGCAGCAGCCAGGTCCCCCGAGCCTGGGAGGCGAACCCTCGAGTCGAGCGGGATGCGTCCCACTGTTCCTTAGTTTCGACGGAGCCGCCCGCCACCACGGCGCGCGCAGCCTCGGCGACTCGCTCTTGGCCGCCGCGTCCCCACATGAACACTTCGACGGACGCCGCGCTGACCGGGAAACTGGCCCGGTCAACGGCGAAATCCGAGTTCAGATACGGCGTGGCCCCAATCACCGCCGCCACTTTGACCTTAACCTGTTCGCCGTCTGGCGCCTGGAGTTGGTAAGTCCGGCCGACTTCGGCCTCATGACGGCTTGATGCGACGTTCACGCCGTGGACATCGGCCAGAGACCCGGCCAGCACATGGATGCCGAGCTTGTCCTTCGCCGTCCCGGGGTCCAGCCAAGTCAAAGTCGGGAACGTCGAAGGGCTCTGGGCCTCCCAACCCCACAAGTCCGACTGAGCCACCGCGACGCCCTCGACGCCCTTGCTCTTAAGGCCCTTCAGCGCGCCCGCAGCGTTGCGCCACGGCAGGGCCGCGACCACCGCGTCCGCATCAACGGAACGCGCCTGGGCCAGCGTCCCGACGGCTTGGGAGGTCTGCGCCATCATGAAGAAGCCGCCGCCCATAACCGTGAACAGCAGCACTGGGGCGGCCATCGACGCGCTGCGGCGGGCGTTCCATCTGGCGTGCTGGCCGGCCACGACTGCGGAACCGGGCTGGAACGGCCGCAGCAGCCATGACGCGGCCAGCGCCATAGGCGGCACTATCACCGGCGCCAACGCGGTCAACGCTGTCACGGTCAACACCAGCAGACCTACCGAGTTGGTGTTGAAAGTGTTCGAATCCGCAGTCTGGCCAAGCAGCCATGCCACCCCAGCCGCCGCTCCCAGCCCTACGGCCCATCGCAGCCAACCCAGCTTCTGGCGGCCCACCGCCGCGCCTCCGAGGGCCTCAATCGGCTTGACGCGGCTGATCCGCCAGGCCGGCAGCCAACCGCCGGCCAGCCCGGCGATTAGGCTGGCGGCGCCCGCGATCACCAAGGCCACCAGGCGTAACTGCGGATGGAAGCCCTCGGGCGCCCCGCCGACCGCGACCAACGCCCTGGTGTACAACGGCAGGGCGGCGCCCCCAATAACGAACCCCACCACAGTCGCCACCAGCCCGCAACCCAAGGCCTCGCGCAAGACCAGCCGCTGGATCTGGTGCGGCGACGCGCCCGACAGGCGCAACAAAGCCAACTCCCGGCGCCGCCCCGAGACGGCGAATCCAACCGTCGACGCGGAAGTGAACAGGATCGCGAAGCCGGTCGCCACCAGCATGACGGCCATAGAATTGTTGGCTGTCTGGAGCCCCGAAATCTGCTTCGCCCAACGATTGGTGTCCGCCGTGTCAAAGACCACGCCGTCGCCCGCGCCGGCGCCGAGCAACACCAGCAGTGAGGCGAAGCCCACGGCCGTGCCGACGCTCTGGCAAGCCAGCAGCCCTACGTAAGACCGCCAGTGGTAAGCCAGCAACGAACGCCCGAGGCCGCCCACCCGGTTCCCCGCCGCCAACCCCCGGTCGCGGGTCACGCCGTCACCTTTTCCCAGGTCGCCGCCTCGTCCGCGATCCGCTCAACGGAGGCGCCGGCCATTTCGCCGCGCAGCGTCCCATCAAGCAGGAACACCACTTTGTCCGCCCGCGCCGCCACCGCCGGATCATGGGTCACCATTATCACAGCGGCGCCGGATTGCACCAATCCCGCGAACTGCCCCAAGACCTGGCGGCCGGTTTTCACGTCCAGAGCGCCGGTCGGTTCGTCCGCCAACACCACCTTCGGACCTATGAACAACGCCCTCGCGATCGCTGCCCGCTGCTGCTGGCCGCCGGATAATTCGTCGGGTCGGGCGCGGTCCCTGCCCGTTATTCCGACCTTGGCCAACGCTGCGCGGACTTGGCCGCGAGCCACGCGCCGACGCGCGAAGAGGCTCGGCAGCGCCACGTTTTGGTCCAACGTCAGCCCCGGAACCAGGTTAAACGCCTGAAACACGAATCCCACACGGCCGCGCCTTAACGCGGTCAACTCCTTCTCCGAAGCACGAGTCACGTCAAGCCCGTCAACTGTTATCTGTCCGGAAGTCGCCCGAATCAGACCGGCCACGCAGTTCAAGAGCGTCGACTTGCCCGATCCCGAAGGCCCCATAATCGCCGTCCAAGTCCCCGGGTCGAAGTCGGCATCAACGCCGTTCAAGACCGTTTGGACGCCGGCCTCGGAGCGAAAATCCTTACGCAGTGCGCGCACCTCAACCGCAGGTCGAACAGTATTCGTCATGTTGTCTCCTCCTTAGTAGTAGTCTTTAGAGTCCCCGCTGGGACCGGGTCAATTCACGGTAGACCTCGCTCGTTGAAAGCAACGACGTGTGCGTACCTGCGCACGACACGCGCCCTCCATCAAGAACAACGATCCGATCTGCGGCCAGAATTGTGCTGAGACGGTGCGCTGACACGAGAATCGCGGACTCTGGGGCCGCATCCTTCAGTAGCTCGCAGACCTTGACCTCGCTTGACCCGTCTAGGCTTGATGTCGGCTCATCCAACAGGAGGACGCCTCGTGGCTCCAGCAGTGCCCTTCCCAGAGACAGGCGCTGTCGCTGTCCACCAGAGAGCGGCGCCCCGTCGTCCTCAATTCGCAGATCCAACCCAGCGTCGCCAGACCGGGCCAAGTTGTGTAGACCCACAAGCCGCAGAATCTCATGCATTCTTTCCTCACGCACATCTTCGCGGCCAAAGGTCAAATTTGATCGCACTGTGCCTCGCACAATTGTGGCTTCCTGGTCCATAAAACCTAGATGGCCGCGAATCTCATCTACTGTCTCTCGCGACAGAGGGAGACCATTGACCTGGATGGATCCAATTTGCGGCAAAAAGAAGCCTTCCATTAGCGCCATCAGAGTAGATTTACCGCTACCGGACGATCCGACAATAGCGGTCATTTGTCCTGGCTCCGCATGCAAATCCACGCCCCGCAACACCCACCCGGAATCCGGATAGCGATACCAGACATCCTGGACAACCAGGCCCCGACTAGGTGCGCCTCCGGAACAGGCCGATGCTGTGCTTCGTCTCGACGCAGGGCTGGAATCTCCGCGCGGACCGGTCATTTCCCTTTCAAGTTCGCTAATCCTGATTGCACCTGCTACTCCCTCCTGAAAGGACGCATAAGCAGCTGAAACCGCAGACACTCCGGATGAGAACATTGAGAGGTACATCAGGAAGGCTATAAGGCTGGAGAAGTCTAAGTGGTCCGTCGCAACCCTCAACGCGCCCACCAGTACAGCACTCGCGTACGCAAATTCCATTAGGAGCGAGCTAATTGGGCCGATGCGACTATAGATCTTGGTCAGCGCAACGCCTAATCGCTGGGCCGCGCGGACGCTCTTCTCAAGGCTCGTTCTGAATACGCCGTCAGCGCGATACGCAGACACGATTCGCATCGCGCGTGCGGCGCCCTGGATGCCCACGGTAAGGTTGGAGACCTCTTCCTGGATCGTGTTCCTAAGCGACCGAATTTTCCTGGCGTTCACGGCGACGGCCAGAAAGGCGGCTGCGGCGAAGCCAAGCGCGGCCGCCAGCGTGACTGCATCGATCAGTCCAAGAGCCACCAGAGAGCCCGCGACCAACAGCAGCGACTGGACCCCCTGAACCAGCGTATCCGACACCGCTGCTCGAATGAGCGGCGGATCGTTGGTGATGCGGGCGCTATACCATCCAGGAGGCCGCCGCTCGCGCCGCAGAACCGGCATCGCAAAGAATCCAGCCAACAGCGTGCGACGCACCTCAGCTACAATCCGTTCCCCAAGTCGACCGAGGAGCAATTGTTGCACGGAGATGGCAGCGGCGCTCACGGCCGCCAACCCGACGAGCAAGGCAATGAGGTCGCCGATGGGCGCGTGCGCCTCAACGGATTGGATTAGGCGGGAGGCCACGATGGGTTGGCCCATCATTACGGCCTGGGAAGCCATACCGAGCATTAGCGCGAAAGTGATTCTGGCTGCGTGAGCCTTCGCGGTGCTGCGCAGAGCGTTCCAGCCCCCGACCCTCGCTCCGTCCGTTTTGCGCAGAGAGCGCTTCCGCGCGGTTCGTGTGCCGTTCATAAGCGTGACCAGTGACACCGGGGAGTACCACGAAATGGATCAAGGTACCCCCCGGCTACTTCATGCCAAGCCAGTGTCAGTGACACGCGTTGGAGAATGTACTCCACGAGATTGAGCAGTTAAGACTCATCGTGCTCCAACTCGCCTGGGGCTCGGCGCCCCCTCCTTGTGCCTGCAGTGACAGAATCGAGTTCATCGACTTCTCCTCTACTAGTGGAATGGCGTCCATTCCGGTTTTCAGTACTTCCCTGGGCGGGAAGATCTTGTGAAAGGTCCGAGGCAAATTCCGGCCACAAATAGGGGAACCATGAGTCGGTTCCATTGGCAACGGCATCCAGGGTCGCCATGACTCCGGCGCTTCCAGTGGAGTAGTCGCACGACAGGCGGTAGTTGCCCTTTCCCGGAACGTGCAGGGCGATGCTGTCAGGGTCCGAGAGAGCGGCCCCGCAAAGGAGTTGCACCTGCTCTTCAACTATCTCGGTTTTTGGTGTGCCATCGATTTCCGCCAATGGCAGTGAGTTAAGTACTGCGACCAGTCCGGCGCGGCCCGAAAATAATCCGGCCTCAACAGTGCATCTGACTCGACAGGCCCTCGCGATGCGGACTAGATTCGCATGATCTGCCTCGGTCGGATTGATGCGCGCGAGTAAACCCAGAGCATAACCCACTCCGCCCGACCCGTGCTCCAGATACGGAAGCAGTCGATCCGTGTCGTCTACTTGGAGGGAGTCGTCCCGTGCGACCGCAAGTCGGTTGAGATCCTTGTCTATCGCCTTTCTGGCAAGAACTAGGTAATTGGATTCACCCGTGGCCACGAAGAGCGCCAGCATAGCGATGCCCGCTCCGGACCAACCATCGAACAGCCCGACCGGCTCCCCGGTGCGAGAGCTTGAGCTGGTCAGCGGATCCTCATCGATTGCTGTAGCGAGACGATTCGCTAGCCGAAGCAGATGTCGACCAAGCGCGTCATCTTTGCCCTGGTCGCCGCCCAGCGAGAGCACGCCAAGGATGCGTCCGGCAACGCCGGTGCGCATTGACCAATCCGCACCGATCAACTCGGCGGTAGAGAGGTCAAGCCATTTGCGTGCTTGCTCTTCTCGTCCCACCTCGGCCAAATACAAGGCGACGCCCAGGGGGCCACGCAGCAGCCCGCGCCCGTCGCTTCGTTCTTGACCTGGCGAGCCGATCCACTCTGAGATGAGCGGATTGACCCTGCCGATCCGGTGGAGCATCAAGCCGACCCCAGCCGCGCCGGTCTCGAGATCAACCAGACCACATCCCTCGAACTGCAGCGGGTCGCCTGGAAATAGCCTGGCAGTGGTCGGATCTAGTTCTGCTTCGCAACATAGGCCGTCGGCCAACCCTCCGCGCAGGCGCGCGACCTGTCTCCGATTCCGACTAGCTTTCAGCGGTGGGCGCAACGGCAATAGGGGCGGGTCTGAATCGAAGGCCTCCAAGGCCTCGCTCTTAGCGTCGGAGAGTAGATTACTGGCGCGCCTTCCAAATAGGCGATGCACCTGTGCAAGTTGGGACGACCACACCGCGTCACTCAGGAAAGCCAGGGGCGTTTGGGGAAAGAGAAGGAACATCGCCGTTTGAGCCACGCCGTAGAGGTCTCTCGAACGCGAATCGCACTCACGGGCGGGGGTGAAGCCGTGCGTTCCGATTGACGGCATGCGGGCCTGACGCAACTCAGACGCCGTTTCGAGGTCAATGAGGCGTGTAACCCCGTCGTGCGTGATCATCATATTCCGCGGCTGTGCGTCATTTAGGGCAACTCCCTTAGTATGCACTTCCGCCACGGCCGCCTGAAGAGCGCGGACGATTCCCTCTACTTGATTGAAATAGCTCTCCAACTCATCACAGTACGAGAATGGGTAATTCTGGGCCGCCCATTGATAGAGTGACGTACCCGCGACGAATTCTTCCACAAGAAAGACGTGATTTCCCTCGACTAGGAGGTCGCAGAAATCCACGACAGAAGGGACTGGCAATAGCCGTTGCAGATACTCGGCCTCACGGACCACGCGGGAATACCCGCAGTCCCCTGCTGAATCGACTCCCGCCAACCTTCTCCCCTCTTTTATTATTACAGTGTTGCCATCCGATTTTCGCTCGGCCAGATAGACGCCACCAGCATTAGAAAAGTGAATCGCGCGCTTGACTTCATACGCGGATAAGAGCGCGCTACCTGAGCCGTCGGAAGGATGCAGGCGTGAGTCCACTAGGTCCTGGATCTCGCTCGGCGGAGCAACGAATTGAGGCATGGTGAAGAATGGACGACGTTGATCCTCGGCCGTCGCACCCAACGGAGTGAATAGGCCAGGAACTGTGCGGCCGTCGAGTGAAAAGTGTTCGATGTATCTGAAAGGTAACTATTCAGGGGTTGTAACTATTCAGGGGTTTTCGTTTTGATGGTTGGGGCGTCGTGGCTTCTAGCGGCGAATTGCATGAATTCGTGTATGTTGTTGTAATTCGATGGTG